>NZ_JBEXDZ010000038.1:0-63928 GCF_040606085.1 Streptomyces sp. NPDC005485
CCGGTCGCCCTCGGCGCCGAAGACCGCCAGCCCGTCCGGTGAGAACCCCGGCATCGACAGGCCCGCCGCGACCCGCAGCACCTCCTCCGTGGACCCGTCCTCCTGCAACAGCTCGCCCTGCTGCCGCCCGAGCTGCCGCGCCACGGCTCCGCCGACTACGTCCACCTGCTCGTCGAGGGCTGCAAGCTCGCCATGGCGGACCGGGAGGCCTGGTACGGGGACGCGGCGGAGGTGCCCCTCGACGATCTGCTGTCACCGCGGTACAACGCCGCACGGCGCGACCTCATCGGCGACAAGGCGTCCTACGAACTGCGCCCCGGCAGCCCCGGAGGCCGCACGCCGCGGATGAGCGGGCACGCGCGCGTGGCCGCCGAGGCGGACCCCGGCTTCGACCCCATGGGGGCCGGCGAGCCGACGGTCGCCAAGAGCCCGCGGTCCCCGGTGCCGGGCGAGCCGGACGTCACCGCGGACGGTGGCACCCGCGGTGACACCTGCCATCTCGACATCGTCGACCGCTGGGGCAACATGGTCGCGGCCACGCCCAGCGGCGGCTGGCTCCAGTCCAACCCGGTCGTACCGGAACTGGGCTTCCCGCTCGGCACCCGGCTGCAGATGGCCTGGCTGGAGGAGGGCCTGCCCAACTCGCTGACGCCCGGCCGCCGCCCCCGGACGACCCTCACCCCCTCGCTGGCGCTGCGCGACGGCGTGCCCGTCCTGGCGTTCGGCACCCCGGGCGGCGATCAGCAGGACCAGTGGCAGACCCACTTCTTCCTCGCCGTGGCCCTGCGCTCCGAGGTGCGCGGCGGCCTCGACCTCCAGGGCGCGATCGACGCCCCGAACTGGCACAACGACAGCTTCCCCGGCTCCTTCTACCCTCGCGGCATGCGCCCCGGGGCCCTCACCGTCGAGTCCCGCACGGACGAAGCGGTCGTCGAGGAGCTGCGCCGCCGCGGCCACGACGTCCTCGTCGGCGACGCCTGGTCCGAGGGGCGGCTCTGCGCGGTCGCCCGGGACCCGCGGACCGGGGTGCTGTCGGCGGCGGCGAATCCGCGGGGGATGCAGGGGTACGCGGTCGGCCGCTGACCTTGGGGATCAAGGGGCACGTGCGGCGGCGGTCGCCCGGCCCCGGCAATTCATGTCGATTCCACCGGGAGTGCACCGGGCCGGTGGGGATTGTCAGTGGGCCGTGCTCTCATGGATGCATGATCGAAGACACGGAAACCATCGAAGAGTTTCTCGCACAGCACTCGGCCGACGTCGAAGAAGCGGTCCGCACGGCGGCCGCGACCGAGATCATGCCGCGCTTCCGGCAGCTCGCCGCGCACGAGGTCGACCAGAAGAGCGGCCCGCACGACCTGGTCACGGACGCCGACCGCAAGGCCGAGCTGTACCTCACCGAGGTGCTGCGGGAGCTGCTGCCCGGCTCTGTCGTTGTCGGCGAGGAGGCCGTGCACGCCGACCCGGCGTCGTACGAGGCGCTCCAGGGCGACGCCCCGGTCTGGATCGTCGACCCCGTCGACGGAACCCGCCAGTTCGTGCACGGCAACCCGGGCTTCTGCACGCTGGTCGCCCTCGCGCGCGGCGGCGTCCTGCTCGCCTCGTGGACCTACGCCCCCGCGCTCGAGGAGTTCGCCACCGCGATACGCGGGCGGGGCGCCGTTCTCAACGGCGCGCCGCTGCGCTCCGGCTCGCCCGAGCCCGGCCGTGACCTCGACGTCGCCACGTCCCACCCGGACTACACGACGGCCGAGCAGAAGCGCGCCCTGCTCGGCCTGCGCACCGACGGGATCCGCCCGCGCCCCTGCGGCTCGGCCGGCCTGGAGTATCTGGCCATCGCCCGCGGCGAGTTGGACGCCACCGCCTTCTCCTGGGAGGCGGCCTGGGACCACGCCGCCGGTCTGCTGCTCGTCGAGGAGGCGGGCGGCGCCCATCTGACCCTCGCGGGCGAGCCGTTCCGTATCACCGGCGGCAACGCGCTGCCGTTCACGGCCGCACGGGACGCGGCCACGGCTCGCCGGGTGGTGGAGCTGCTGTCGGCCGGAGCCTGAGCTGCGGGGACCCGTTGACGCGGATGCTGACGACCTCGAAATCGGCGGCGGTCCCGTCGGGCGGCCACACGCAGTCTGCCTCCCAGAGATGCACCACATCCACGAAACCGGGCAGCGGCAACCCGAGATCGACGAAGACACCCGTCCTGCCAGGAGGCCACGGGGCCCCGACGAACGTGCCGGGCAGCCGCGTGCCCACCGGTATCGGACCGCTGGAATGCCGGACGTCGCACTGCCGGTAGGAACGGCAGCGCCCCCACATCACGGCGAACTCGTGCTCGGTCACGGGCTCCGCGTCCGGCGGTGCCTCGACGGGCCCCTCCGCCGCCACGCCGTACACGACCTCGTAGAGCTGGGCGCCCAACAGGCCACAGCTGTCGCGGACTTGGGTGAGCTCGGCGAAGTCGACGGCCACCACGGGAACGGAGTCGGCGCCGAGCAAGGTCATCCGGCGTGTCGGCTGTCCGTCCGGGGCCGTCTCGAACCAGTACCAGGCGTCCTCTTCGGGCTCATGGCGGCGGAAGCGGCACGTCATGCGCGTAGGTTACCCGCGCCCCTGGGATGTCGGTGGCCCGGCATATCCTGATCCTCAGTGGCCATCGGCTGACGAAGGAGTCCGAAGGTGTCGTCCATGCTCGATGCGGTCGTGGTGGGAGCGGGCCCGAACGGGCTGACGGCTGCCGTGGAGCTGGCCCGCCGTGGATTCTCCGTCGCCGTCTTCGAGGCCCGCGACACCGTGGGCGGAGGAGCCCGCACCGAGGAGCTCACGCTACCCGGATTCCGGCACGATCCCTGCTCCGCCGCCCATCCGCTGGGCATCAACTCGCCCGCTTTCAAGACGATGCCGCTGGAGCGGTACGGACTGGAATGGCTGCACGCCGAGCTGCCCATGGCCCACCCCTTCGACGACGGTACGGCCGCGGTCCTGTCGCGGTCGGTGGCGGAGACCGCAGCCTCCTTCGGGCCGCGCGACGCGGGCGCGTACCGGCGGCTCGTCCAGCCCTTCCTGCCCAAGTGGGACACGCTGGTACGCGACTTCATGTCCCTGCCGCTGACCTCGCTGCCCCGGGACCCGGTCACCCTGGCCCGCTTCGGCCTCGTCGGCCTGCCGCCCTCGACCTGGCTGATGCGCCGCTTCCGCGACGACCGTGCCAGGGCACTGTTCGCCGGGCTCGTCGCGCACGTCATCGCCCCGCTCGACGGCCTCGCCACGGGCGCCGTCGGCCTCGTCTTCGCCCTTGCCGCGCACGCCAGGGGCTGGCCCGTCGCCCGGGGCGGTTCCCAGTCGATCTCCGACGCGCTCACCGCGTACCTGAAGGACCTCGGCGGCACCGTCCACACCGACTACGAGGTCAAGCGCCTCGACGACCTGCCCCCGGCCCGCGCATACGTCTTCGACACCTCGCCCACGGCCCTGGCCAGGATCGCGGGCCTCGGGCGCTACTACGAGCGGTACCGGTACGGGGCAGCCGTCTTCAAGATCGACTACGCGCTGGACGGCCCCGTGCCGTGGACGGCGCACGAGGCGCGCACCGCGGGAACCGTGCAGGTCGGGGCGAGCAGCCAGGAGATCGACCGCGCCCTGCGAGCGGCGTCGCGTGAGGGCCGCGCACCCGACGTCCCCTTCCTGATCTCGGTACAGCCCAGCGTCGTGGACCCCTCCCGGGCACCCGACGGCAAGCATGTCTTCTGGACGTACGGCCACGTCCCCAACGGCTGGAGCGGCGACCTCACCGACGCCGTCGAACGCCAGCTGGAGCGGTTCGCGCCCGGCTTCCGCGACCGCGTACTGGCCCGTGCGACCGCGGGCCCGCCCGAACTCGCCGTGCGCAACGCCAACTACGTGGGCGGCGACATCGCCACCGGCGCCGCCTCCGGGCTCCAGCTCCTGCTGCGGCCCAAGATCTCCCTGTTCCCGTACGGCACCCCGCACCCGGCCGTCTTCATCTGCTCGTCGGCCACCCCGCCGGGCCCCGGCGTGCACGGCATGTCGGGGCACAACGCGGCCAAGGCCGTCTGGAGGAGGCTGCGCCAGACATGACCGTCATCACGCTGGTCCAGGGCGACATCACCGGGCAGACGGTCGACGCCCTCGTCAACGCGGCGAACTCCTCCCTGCTCGGCGGGGGCGGCGTGGACGGAGCCATCCACCGCCGCGGCGGCCCGGCCATCCTGGAGGAGTGCCGCAAGCTTCGTGCCTCGCAGTACGGCAAGGGGCTGCGCACCGGCCAGGCGGTCGCCACGACCGCCGGTCGGATGGACGCCCGCTGGGTGATCCACACCGTCGGCCCCGTCTTCAGCCGGAGCGAGGACCGCTCCGCCCTGCTCGCCTCCTGCTACCGCGAATCGCTCAGGATCGCCGACGAACTCGGCGCGCGCAGCGTCGCGTTCCCGGCCGTCTCCGCCGGCATCTACGGATGGCCGATGGACGACGCCGCCCGGATCGCGGTGGCGACCGTCCGGGCCACGCGGACCGATGTCGAGGAGGTCAGGTTCGTGCTCTTCGACGAGCGGGCGTACGAGGCCTTCGCACGGGAGACGGCCCAGCGGTCCGGGTAGCGGGCCGGGCTCCGGTGCGGCCGTTCCAGGACGACCAGGATGCTGTTGGCGAGAGGGCGGCTGCCCGGGGCACCGGACCGGTCAGGGACCGGGAACACCGACCCGGCTTCGGTCGTTTCCCGACGGCGCAGCCAATCCCGCCCACCCCGACCTCCCCGAAGCGCACGCCATCAGCATCATCGGCCTCTGATGTGGAGCCTGACATGACGACACCGCGGCACCTGTTGATCATCGCCTTGGACGTCGCGTCCAGCCGCCCCGTCGAGCAGGGTGAGCTGTCGCTCGCCCTCGCGGGAGCCGAGCTCATCGATCTCCTCGACGCCCGGGCGGCCGCTCTGGAGGGCGACCGGATCGTGCCCGGCCCCGAGACTGTCACGGACGACCGGCTGCTGGACGAGGCCGCGTCGGCGCTCGTACGGCAGGAGCCGTACGAGTCCGCCGAGGAGTGGCTGTGGCGCCGCGGCAAAGGCCTGTCCTCGGCGTACCAGGCCGCCCTGGAGGCGGACGGCCAGGTGGCCCGGGAACGCCATCGCTGGATTCCCGTGCGGACCGGACGCACGGCGCTGGTCGACTCTCCCGCGCGTCGCCGGGCCGACGACCGCTGGACGTCGGGCGAGCGCGTCCTCGCAGGACTCGCAGCCGCCGTGGGGATCCTCGACGCGCCGGACGAGGGCTTCGAGGGGCCGACCGACGACGACGCCGTCGTGACCGTACTGGCCGCCGTCCACGACGCGGTGATGGAGCTGGAAGCCGTGCGGCAGCGGCGAAGCATCGAGAACGCGGCCTTCGACAACATCTGGCGAGGTCAGTGACCGAAGCCGGTACGAGGAGGCCGGCCGGCCGCAGGCCACGCGACCTACGTGTCGGATTTCCGCCAGCCCTTGGCCCGGCGGTGCCCGATCCTTGAGACATGCAGAACGGGATGCACGCCGATATCGAACGCTGTGTGCGCGCCGTCCAGTCGAAGGACGCGCGCTTCGACGGGTGGTTCTTCACCGCGGTCCTGACCACCCGAATCTACTGCCGGCCCAGCTGCCCGGTGGTGCCGCCGAAGCCGGAGAACATGACGTTCTACCCGAGCGCGGCGGCCTGCCAGCAGGCCGGCTTCCGGGCCTGCAAGCGGTGCCGCCCGGACACCAGCCCCGGCTCGCCCGAGTGGAACCGGCGCGCCGACCTGGTCGCCCGCGCCATGCGTCTCATCGGCGACGGAATCGTGGACCGCGAGGGCGTGCCCGGCCTCGCCACCCGGCTCGGCTACAGCACCCGCCAGATCGAGCGGCAGCTCCTCGCCGAACTGGGCGCGGGCCCGCTCGCACTCGCCCGGGCCCAGCGCGCCCAGACCGCGCGGCTGCTCATCGAGACCACCGCGCTCCCGATGGCGGAGATCGCCTTCGCGGCCGGGTTCGCCTCCATCCGCACCTTCAACGACACCGTCCGCGAGGTCTTCGCCCTGGCGCCGAGCGAGCTGCGCACCCGAGTGCCCAGGTCACGCGCTCCGGGAGTCTCGGGAACGCCGGGGGTCCTCAACCTGCGGCTGCCGTTCCGCGCGCCGCTCAACCCCGACAACCTCTTCGGACACCTCGCCGCGACCGCCGTACCCGGGGTCGAGGAGTGGCGCGACGGCGCGTATCGGCGCACCCTGCGACTGCCGTACGGCCACGGGGTCGTCGCGCTCGCTCCCACGGCCGACCACATCGCCTGCCGCCTCACCCTCAGTGACCTGCGCGACCTGCCCGTCGCCATCAGCCGCTGCCGCCGCATGCTCGACCTGGACGCCGACCCGGTCGCGGTCGACGACCAGTTGCGCGCCGACGCGCTGCTCGCGCCGCTGGTCGACAAGGCGCCGGGGCGCCGGGTTCCGCGCACCGTCGACGAGGCGGAGTTCGCCGTGCGAGCGGTGCTCGGCCAGCAGGTCTCCACAGCCGCCGCCCGCACCCACGCGGCCCGCCTGGTCCTCGCCCACGGCGAGCCCGTCGAGGATCCCGAGGGCGGCCTCACCCACCTCTTCCCGTCCGCCGAGGCCCTCGCCGCACTCGATCCCGAGTCCCTCGCGATGCCCCGCACCCGCCGCACCACCTTCACCACGCTCGTCGGTCAACTCGCCGACGGCACCATCCACTTGGGCGTGGAGAGCGACTGGGCGGAGACCCGCGCCCGGCTCCTCGCGCTGCCCGGCTTCGGGCCCTGGACCGTGGACGTCATCGCGATGCGCGCCCTCGGAGACCCCGACGCCTTCCTCCCCACCGACCTCGGAATCCGGCGCGCGGCCCAGGAGTTGGGCCTGCCCTCCACCCCGGCCGCCCTCACCGCACGGGCCGCGGCCTGGGCGCCCTGGCGGGCGTACGCCGTGCAGTACCTGTGGGCGACGGACGGCCACCCCATCAACTTCCTCCCTGTGTAAGGACATCCAGTGAAGCAGCACACGGTCGTCGACAGCCCGTACGGCCCCCTCACCCTGGTCGCCGACGACGGGGTCCTGTGCGGCCTCTACATGGTCGGCCAGCGCCACCGCCCGCCGGAGGAGAACTTCGGCGAGCGTGACGAGACCCCGTTCGGGGAGGTGGCCGAGCAGCTACAGGCCTATTTCGCAGGCGAGTTGAAGGAGTTCACGCTCCGCCTCGACTTCGCCGGGACACCCTTCCAGCGCACGGTCTGGGAGCAGCTGAGCCGCATCCCCTACGGCGAGACCCGCTCGTACGGCGAACTCGCGGAAGCGCTCGGCAACCCCAAGGCCTCGCGCGCGGTGGGCCTGGCCAACGGCAAGAACCCCATCGGCATCATCGTCCCCTGCCATCGCGTCGTCGGCGCCGACGGCAGCCTCACCGGATACGGCGGCGGCCTCGACCGCAAGCGCCGCCTGCTGGACCTCGAACGCGGCACGGCGCTCTTCTGACTCCACGGACGAGCCGCCCACCCCGCTCTAGAGGCGGCCCAGCAATTCCGGCAGCGCCGTTCCGATCGGCTCCCGTACGACCTCGTCGGCCCGGTCGTCGTACGGGGTCGGCTCGGCGTTGACGATGACGAGCCGCGCGCCGTGGTCGGCGGCGACCCCCGCGAGCCCGGCGGCGGGCTGCACCTGAAGGCTGCTGCCGACGGCGACGAACACCTGGCAGGCCTTGGTGATCGCGACCGCCTCGGCCAGCACCACCGGGTCGAGCCGCTGGCCGAACATCACCGTCGCCGACTTCAGGATCCCGCCGCACTCCAGGCACGGCGGGTCGTCCTCGCCCGCCTCGACCCGCGCGAGCGCGTCCTCCATCGGCCCGCGCGCATGGCACCCGGTGCACACGAAACTCCGTGCGCTGCCGTGCAGTTCGAGCACCTTGCGGGCCGGCATCCCGGCGAGCTGGTGCAGCCCGTCCACGTTCTGCGTGATCACCCGCACCGGCACCCCGGACCGCTCCAGCTCCACCACCGCCCGGTGCGCGGCGTTCGGCTCGGCCTTGAGCGTGCGGTTGTCGCGCCGCATCTGCCACGAGCGCCGCCGGATCTCCGGGTCCCCCATGTAGTACTCGTAGGTGACGAGCTTCTGGGCCTCCGGGTCCCGCTGCCACAGCCCGTTCGGCCCCCGATAGTCCGGGATCCCGGAATCCGTGGAGATCCCGGCCCCGCTGAGGATCGCGACAAGTGGCTTGTTCATGGTGCCGAGGGTAAAGGCGCCCGACGCCCGGTCGCGAGCGAATTCGGCCTCAGGAGGAGCCGGGGCGCGGGCCGAGGAGCAGGGCGGCGAGCCGCAGGTAGGCCTTGTACGCGTCGGGTGTCAGCCAGGACAGCTCGACCGTGCTGCCCATCGCCAGATGGCCGTCCCGCGGCACCGTGACGATGCCGCGGCAGCGTGAGCTCAGGCCAAGCAGGGCGCCCGAGTCGAGCGCCCAGCCCGCGGCCGGGCGGCTGTGGTTGAGCACGACCACCGACTCCCCGACGAGCCCGGGCCGGTCCAGGGTCACCAGGCGGTCCATGGCCTGCTGGGCCTGGGTCAGGCCCGCGGGGTCCGCGCGCGAGACGATGACCAGGCGGTCGGTGTGCTGCATGATCACGGGATGGAGGTTGTCGGTGTCGACCAGGGTGAGGTGGAAGTAGCGCTGCGTCGTGTACGCCACGCTGCGGAACTCGTAGTCCGTGTACTGACCGGCCGCCGGGGGACGCCGTACCGAGTCGTTCGCCAGCACCATGAGCCCGGAGCGGTGCGGTGACAGAAAGAGCTCCAGGTCCTCGAACCGTTCCACGTCGTGCAGCGAACCGGCAAGGTCCGACATGCTCTCCAGGGTGTTGCGGAACACCCGGCCGCTGATGCGGACCTGCCGTCCCGCATGCCGGTCGGCGTCGATCGCGAGCACGTGTTCCTGCCGTTGGTCGGCCAGCACGGCACCCAGCATCATCGTGGTCGTGGTGCAGCCGACGCCGTCCCTGACCCCCACGAGCGTGATCCGCAGCGGTCGTTCCAGCGGTTCCCGGATGGTCAGCGTCCACTGCTCGCGGTGGTCCTCCGGTGCGGGCGCCTCCATCGGGTCGACCGCCGCGGGGTCGGGCGCCTCTTCCTCGACGTCCTCCCACTCCGTCCCGCCCGGCAGCCGCGCCCCCAGGGCGTCCGCCACCTCACGGGCGGTGGGCCGCCCCTCCGGCTCGCGCATCACGCAGCGCATCAGCAACTCGGCCAGATCCTCGTCGAGTTGGGCGAAGTGATGGTTGCGCGCCAACTCGGCCTGCTCGTGCGGGGACCACGCCCTCCCGGTCACCGCGTGCAGCAGGACGACGCCCAGCGAGTAGACGTCTCCCGCGGTGATCCGCGACTCGCCCCAGTACGTCACCTCCGGCGCCCGGTAAGGGGAGTTGGCCGGTACCGACGCCGTCGACGCACTCCACGCGCCGTCGATGCGCGCCGACGTCCAGCCGATCACGTGCAGCGTCGACTCGGTCACCAGGATCGCGCCCGGGGCCAGCGAGCCGTGCACCATGCCCAGACGGTGGCAGCGGCTCAGCGCACGCGCCAGATTCCAGGCCAGCCAGGTGAACAGCGGGGTGCCCGGCTGCGGCCCCGCCGCCTCCAGCACCGCCCGCAGCGTGGGCGCCGGCCGCCCGTCGGCGAGCGTGTCGAGCCGCAGCGCGAGCCAAGGGGTGGCGGTGCTCGCCAGGTTGCCGTCGACGACCGCGGGCGCGTACACCCCGGCCATGCGACGCAGCGCACGGTGCTCGACGTCGAGCAGCTCCTGCGCCACCGGTGAGGCGAACGAGGAGGACACCCGCAGCAGTACGCGCTGTCCCTCCTCGTCCTCGCCGATGTACGCCGTGGGCTTGCCGCCGGATCCGTCGCGCTGCAGCAGCGTGTAGGGGCCCAGGGAATGCAGGTCCTGCAGACGCAGTGGCAGCCAGGAGGGTGCGGCCTCCAGGTCCGGCGGCAGTCGTACGTCCTCGTACTCGGTGACCCGCTCGGGCGTCGGCGCCATGGGCCGGGCGCCCAGATGCGTCAGCAGGCGGTCCTCCAGCCACGCGAACGGCCGCGTACCGGGCAGGAGTTCACCCGTCCCCGAGGGATGGGCGAGCCATGCCGGGAAGTCGGGGGAGCGGCCCACGAGGGTGCGCAGACGGTCGGTGACGGCTCGTGTCGTGCGCAGCAGGTCGATCGGGGACGCCGTGTCGAGCAGGATCTCCTGGGCGTCCCTGGGGAATCCGAAACGCCGGTGCTGGACCGGGAGCAGCTCGTCGTCGGGCTCGGTCCGGCGCATCAGACCGCCCAGGAACACCTCTGCGAGATGCGCGGTCTCGGCACGCCAGGGCACGGCCGCCTGGACGAGACGCATCACCGGAACCGTCAACGGGGACACTGCGGCCAGATGGGCGGCCAGCCGGTAGGCCTGCGGTGAGGCGGCGTTGCGGAACCGCAGGACGGCCTTCGCCGCGTCGGCTCCGCGGGTGTCGGCCCCGCCACGGGGAGCCCGCGCCTCCGGCGGTGCCAGCAGCGGCAGTTGCGCACTTGCGCCGGGCGACGCGACGAGGCGGGCCCAGGCCGCGACGGCCGGCGGATACGGTTCGAGCACCGGAACAGGGACGCCCGGGAACTTCTCGCCGAGGTCGGGCGGCAGCAGCGGATCGGTCACCTCCCAGCTCTCGTTGGCCGCGCCGCGCCGCCGGGTCGTCACCAGCCATGGCTCCGAGCGGATGCCCGAGCCGTCCCACAGGTGGGCGGGCAGGGTGTGCATGATCGCCGTCGGGCCCTGGCGCGCCCAGCGTTCCAGCGCCGTCCGCATCCGCCCGTCGCGCCAGCAGGGACCGACGCCGTCGCTGATCACCAGCACCAGCGTGCCGCCCGAGGGATCGACGACCGAGGCGGGGGACAGCAGCGGGGCGCCCGGGTCGAAGGGGCGGGCCCGCAGCAGCGGCACCGGCGCCTCGTCGGGGTCCGCGTGGTGCATGCGTGTGTCGAGGCCGTGCACCCGGATGTCGCGGAACGCGCCGAGCCGCTCCAGCAGCGCCCGCAGTTCCGCCGCGAGCCGCCGCCACAGCAGCATCGATATGCCGTCGTCGATCAGCAGGACCAGATCGAGCCAGCGCTGCCGCGCGGGCCGCGTCACCACGTCCGGCAGCCCCGTCTCGGCGATCGCGGCGGCCGTGGCCTCCTCGTCGAACTCCCGCTTCAACAGGTTGGGTTGGGGCTGCTTGAGCAGCCGCAGGGCACGCCCGAAGCGGAGCTCGTCCTCGCCGAGCGCCTTCTCCTCCGGCACCCGCACCGGCATCGCGCCGTCGCGTGCTCCGCCGTGGGCGTCGTCCTCGCCGAGCGCCGCGAACTCGGGTGCACTGCGCGTGGCGGCGGCCGCGTGCAGAGCGCCCAGGAGCTGCGCCGGCGCCGGCGGTTGCGCCGGGGTCTCGGCGCTCGACTCCGACGCGGCGGCCCCCGGAGGGCGGGTGCCGGGCGCCGGCGTGTCCTCGCTCGCGTCGCGCCCCGGACGGTGGGCGGAGAGCCGCGGCAGCGCCGACACGAGCGGGGCGCCGCTGTCCGCCGGAAGCCGCGCCGCCAGCCATACGGCGTCCAGCAGCTCGTGGATGGACAGTTCCTGCCCGGTGAGGCGGGCGATGCTGCTCAGCGCCGGCGGTGGCTCGACGCCGTCGAAGGGGTCGTCCGGAGCCCTGGGGCCCGTGCCGTCGGGCGGCATCTAGACCATCCCGCCGAGCCGGTGCAGTACGGCGTCGAGCAGCCCCTCGGCGTCCAGGTCGACCCCGCCCTTGCGCAGGAACACGGCGTTCAGCAGCTGGTCGGTGGCGAGTTCGCCCGGTGCCCGGCGGTTGAGGAAGGCATGGAGGAGGTCCTCCACGTCGCTCAGCGTGTCCTCGCCCAGATGGGCGGCCACGATGTCCCGCAGCCGGGCCTCGTCCGGGTCGGGCAGGTCCAGTCGTACGCAGCGGCGCATGAACGCGGGCGGGAAGTCCCGTTCACCGTTGCTGGTGATCACCACGACGGGGAACTCTCGGCAGCGGACCAGACCGCGGGTGACCGTGATCCGCTCACCGTGCGCCCCGTGGGTGAGGACCGGCACCTCGGCCTGCTCCTCCGGCAGCCGGGACAGCTCCGGGATCTCGAACTCGCCCTCCTCGAAGACGGTCAGCAGGTCGTTTGGCAGATCCACATCGCCCTTGTCCAGCTCGTCCACCAGCAGGACGCGCGGCCGGTCGCGCGGCACCAGGGCCGTGCCCAGCGGTCCCAGCCGGACGAACGTGCCGATCTCGGGTTCGTCCGCGCCCCGTTCCCGGCGCAGGTGCGTCTCGCGGAGTCGGCCGATGGCGTCGTACCCGTACAGGGCGTCCTTGAGGACCGAACGGCTGTTGACGGCCCATTGCAGCACCGGGCCCAGGGACAGTTCGTGGGCGATGGCGTGCGCCAGCGAGGACTTGCCGGTGCCGGGGTGCCCGGTCACCAGCAGCGGGCGGCGCAGATGCAGCGCGGCGCTCACCACGTCGGCCTCCGCGCGGCCGATGAGATAGGGGCGGTGCCGGGGGCGGCCGCCGGGCCGGTCGGTGAACTGCCGCCAGGGCGGTGCCTCGGGGAACTCCGGCTGCCGGGCCACGCGGTCGCCGCGGAACAGCCGCCACCCGTCGGTCTGCGTCATATCGCGTGCTCCGTTCCTTCCGAGGGGTCGGCGAGCTGTAGTTCGTCCGGCAGCGGCAGTTCGGCGTCGTCCCACACCAGGGCGGGGCGGGCGGCCACCTCGTTGTCCGCGTAGACGCGGACCCTGACGTACCGCACCCGCTCCGGAAGCGCGTCCACCGGCCCCTCGGGCACGATGGCATCGAGCGGGGGTCCCTCGCCAGGGCCGAGGCCGGCGCGGTTCCACAGCACGATGGGCACGCCCATGGCCAGACAGACGAGGACCAACTTGCCGCGGTGCTGGGCGTTCCCGTCCACAAGGACGCGCGCGGTGTCCCGATGGGTTGTCTTCAGCAGTCCGGCCAGTGTCCGGTCGCCCGTGCGGTGGTCGGCGAGCAGCGAGCCGCTCTGCTGCCGGGCGTTCCAGCGCCGTTCGAGATCGGCGGCCCCGGTGGGGGAGCGGCGCCGCAGCCGGGGGCAGCGCAGGACCAGGTGGAAGTCCTCGCCGAGCGGCGCGGGCATGTACTCGCCGGCCCCCGCCCCGTCCCACTCGTCGACCGGCAGGTCCAGCGCCTCCGGCGGCACCGACACGGCGACCAGCGCGACACCGTCACCCGTGTCCTTCGCGCCCCCCGCGACCTCCCTGATCAGCCGGGCGATCTCCGGTCCGGTACGGGGCCGGTCGGGTCCGTCGACGGTGCGTGCGGCGCTGCCGTCGGGGCGCAGCCGCCACACCGAGCAGCGGTAGTGGTGCGCGGGATCCTTGGCGTAGCGGTCGAGCTCCACCAGGATCCGAGCCCCGGCCGGAGCGGCCTGCCGCGACCAGCGCTCGGCGTCGGCGCGGCGCTCGCGCAGCGCGGAGGGGTGGATGCCGAGCCGCGCGGCGACCCGGTTGCTCCATTCGCGCAGGACCTGGCCGACCAGCCCTTCGGTGGCAGCCGCCAGGTACTCGACGACGCGCAGCAGGGCCGGCAGCCGGGGCGTCTCATCGGGCACGGGCGAGCCGTCGCCGTACCAGGTCTCCAACTCGCCCAGCACATCCGGTACTTCGGCCGGGGTGAGCCGGGCCGCCTGCAGTGACCGGGGGAGTTCGAGATAGGGAAGGGCCGCGGTCGCCGCCCGGTGCAGCAGTCCCGGATCGGCCTGGGTGAGATGCTCCAACTTGCCGATGAGCATGCGGTGTTCGGCGATGGAGAGCAGCCGGGCCGCGCCGGTGAGCCGGCCCAGGGCCAGCAGCCGGTCGAGCTCGGCCCGGCCACGCGGGTCGTCGACCACCTTGGGCGCCAGCGACTCGGCAAGGGTCGGCAGCGCCCGCTCCGTGCCGCACAGCAGGTGCGCCAGCTTCTCCACGGACGGCGCCGTGCCGTCGGAGGGCGCCGACAGGCCGAGCTGCTCGGCGAGTTCGCCGGCGTGCGCGGCGCGTGCCACGGGATCGCCGAGCAGCGTGTGCAGCGGCCCCACCATCATGTCGCGCACCGACTCGTCCTCGGCGAACACCGCCGACGGCCCCGCCCACAGCCCGGCCAGGTGCGGTTCCGGCACCGCCTCGGCCCGCCGCAGCTCCACCAGCACCGACTGCCAGCCGAGCCCCCAACTGCGCCGCACCGTGTGCTGGGTCGAGAACCCGTTGTCGGGAGCGGTGATCCGGCCCATGACGAGTCCCACGGCGGCGCCGTCGCCCATCGACCACAGGGGGCCGCCGCTGTACCCGTCGTCGACGGCCGCCCCGGACAGCTGCCCGTCGAGATAGCCGACGCCGTCGTCGTACACGGCCACGCGCACATCGGCGTACGAGAACGGCTGCCCGGCCCCGTACCACGCCCTGACCTCCTGCCCCCGCGCCATCTCCAGCCAGCGCACCGAGCCCACGGGCGGCGGCGGTTCCTCGTCGAGTTCCAGGACGGCCAGGTCGCCCTCCCACCTCAGGGCGCCGTCGTCGACCGGCCCGTACTGGTGGGAGCGGGGCGGTATCCATGACACCAGGCGCGCGCTGCGGACGTCGCCGGCGGAGAGCACAGGGAAGGACACGTCGAGCGTGATCCCTCCCGGGTCCTGCGGGTTCAGGCTCCGCCGCCCGAGCACGGTGTTGACGACATGCGCGCAGGTCAGCAGTCGGCGCCCGGAGAGGTAGACGCCCGCGCCCGCCGTACTGCTGCGGTTGGCGGACAGGACGCGGACGAGCGCGCCGCGCGCGTCCGCCGACCGGTCGCCCCGGGGCGCCGCGAACCAGGTCACTCCCCGTCCCGGGGCGGCAGCTGCCAGGTCGCCGAAATGGTCATGCTGGCCTGTCCGTTGGCGCCCACGATGCCGATCTTCAGGTCCTGGCCGATCTGTATGCCGAAGGCGACCGACAGCTCGTGCGGCGGATCGGCGATGCCGGACACCGAGTCGTGCACCTGCTGAAGTACGGGGCCCAGCGGACTCAGTACGGCGCGCAGGGCGTCCGTTGCCAGCGCCCCGACGCGCGCGCCGCGTCCGACGGGCGTGACACCGGCGATGCCGCCGGGCAGATCGGCGTCACCCGCCGGGGCCTCGCCCGCTGCGGCCAGTTCGAGACGGACCTGCGCTCCGTCGTCGAGCGCGAACTCCATGTAGTCGTAGTGCGGCACAGCAAGCATTGTGCCGATCAATGAGCCCTACAGGTAGGAGAGTTGACGAAATAGGCCCGCGGACCCGAAGGCAGCCGGGCCGCTACGCCCCTACGGCGCCGACCCGGTGGCCGTTCTCCAGCTCCGCCGTCCCCGACCCGTCCGCCAGTACGTCCAGGGCGGCGAGCACCCGGCGGCAGAGCGCGTCCGGCAGGTACCGGGTGAGCTCCTCGCGTGCCACGAGGCGCCAGGAGAGCAGTTCCTCCTCCTGCAGGCGGATGGACTCGAAGTCGCTGTCCGCGAGGACTCCGCCGTCGTAGAGGTAGGCGACCAGCGGCGGGCGTGTCGTCCCGGGCACCCAGTCGACCGCGAGCAGCCGTCCCGGCTCCACGTCGAGCCCGATCTCCTCGACTGTCTCGCGCCGTGCCCCCTGCCGCGGGGTCTCCCCGTCGTCCGACTCGACGGTGCCGCCCGGAAGAACCCAGCCCTCCCGGTAGTTGGGCTCGACGAGCAGGACACGGTCGTCCGCGGCACGGAAGAGCGCGGCGGCGCCCACCAGGACGCGGGGGAGGCCCGCGATGTACGTGGCGTAGTCTTGGGTGGTCATTCGTGCAGCGTAACCAGCTCGCGCGGGCGCCTCTCCCCCTGACTGCCGGCTCTGCGAAGTGGGCACTGCTGTCGAGGAGTTCGGCGACCGGCTGCCGTCAGGCCGCCGCCTCCGTCTCCGCGAGGGCCACCGTGCGGGCCGCCAACTCGCTGATGCGTACGCCGTCGAAGCCGAAGACCGCGCTGCGGACCATGTCCTCCAGCGGATCCTTCCACTGGGCGGGGATCGCGTCGGCCCCGCACAGCACGCCCGCCACCGACCCGGCGGTCGCGCCGTTCGAGTCGGTGTCCAGGCCGCCGCGGACGGTCAGCGTGATGGTCCGGGTGAAGTCGCCGTCGCCGTACAGCAGCCCGGCCGTGAGGACCGCGGCGTTCGGGATCGTGTGGATCCAGCCGAGCCCGGCGGTCTCCTCGCCCACCGTGGTGAGCGTGTCCTCCCAGGCCATCCGGGTCTCGTGAAGCGTGAGCACGCGCCGCACGGTGCGGGCGAGGCGGCTGCTCGCGGGAATGACGGTCAGCGACGTGTCCAGGGCGTCACGCACCGTGGCCGCCGTGAACGCCGCCGAGATCAGCGCCGCCGCCCACATCGCGCCGTACACGCCGTTGCCGGTGTGCGAGAGCACCGCGTCGCGGCGGGCCAGCGAGGCCGCGCGGCGGGGTGCTCCCGGGCAGGTCCAGCCGTAGACGTCGGCGCGGATCAGGGCGCCGATCCACTCCTGGTAGGGGTTGTCGTAGGTCGCGGTGAGAGGCGGTTTCAGGCCGTTGGCGAGATTGCGGTAGGCGGCCCGCTCCGCCGTGAACGTCTGCAGGTACGGCAGCCGCAGCAGCCACAGATCGCCGACCTGCTCCGTGCTGAAGCCGAAACCGTGCCTCTCCAGGAGGTCGAGGCCGAGGATCGCGTAGTCCACGTCGTCGTCACGGCAGCTGCCGTGGATACGGCCGCGCACGCACTGCCGCCATTCGGGGCGCAGCTCGAAGCCGTCGCTCTCGGTGAGCGGCTCGGGCAGGTAGTCGACAAGGGGCAGGGCCGCGGCCTGCCGCAGATAGCGGTCGATGCGTTCCCGCGTCCAGTGGTCGCCCTGCTCGACCGGTTTGCCGAGCATGTTGCCCGCGATCCGGCCCAGCCAGCCCCCGAGAACGCGGTCGCCGAGCTCAGTGCCCACAGGGGTCATGGTTCCGGTTTACCGAATTCCGGGCGAGCCCGCGCGGTGTTTCGCTGCGCGGGACGGGGCATGACGGCGTGGGCCTCCTGCGGTTATGGTCGCAGCGGCGCGACTGCCTTGACGTGAGCAAGGCCCGAAAGCAAGGGGAATGCAAGGTGGCGGACGCTGCTGTGAACCGGACACCCACCGGAAATGCGCGGGTGCTGATCGCCGCGGACAAGTTCAAGGGCTCGCTGACGGCCGTACAGGTCGCGGAGCGGGTCACGGCGGGCCTGCGCCGGGCCGCGCCCCATGTGGAGGTCGAGGCCCTGCCGGTCGCCGACGGCGGCGACGGCACCGTCGACGCGGCGGTCGCGGCCGGGTTCGAGCGGCGCGAGGTGTCCGTCGCCGGGCCGCTCGGCGGTGAGGTCACGGCCGCGTACGCGCTGCGCGGCGACACGGCCGTCGTCGAGATGGCGGAGGCCAGCGGGCTGCAGCGACTGCCCGCCGGGGTCTTCGCACCGCTCACGGCGTCGACGTACGGCTCCGGGGAACTGCTGCGGGCCGCGCTGGACGCCGGTGCGCGCACCGTCGTCTTCGGAGTGGGCGGCAGCGCCACCACCGACGCAGGTGCCGGAATGCTGTCCGCGCTCGGCGCCCGCTTCCTCGACGCGGAGGGCGAGCCGGTGGCCCCCGGCGGGGGCGCGCTGAGCGATCTCGTGACGGCCGACCTGTCCGGGCTCGACGCGCGGCTCGCCGACATCGACCTCGTGCTCGCGAGCGACGTGGACAACCCGTTGACCGGCCCGAAGGGCGCCCCCGCGGTGTACGGGCCGCAGAAGGGCGCGAGCCCCGACGACGTGGCGACCCTCGACGCCTCCCTCGCCCACTTCGCCACGGTCCTGGAGAAGGCCGTCGGCCCCCGGGCCGCGGAGTACGCGCAGGCGCCCGGTGCGGGCGCCGCGGGCGGCATCGGCTACGGCGCCCTGGTCCTGGGCGCCCGTTTCCGGGCCGGTATCGAGGTCATGCTCGACGTCCTCGGCTTCGCTCCCGCGCTGGAGCGGGCCACGCTGGTGATCACCGGGGAAGGGTCGCTGGACGAGCAGACCCTCCACGGGAAGGCACCCGCCGGCGTTGCCGCGGCGGCGCGGGCGGCCGGCAAGGAGGTCGTGGCGGTGTGCGGGCGCCTCGCGCTGCCGCCCGAGGCTCTCGGCAAGGCCGGGATCCGGCGCGCGTACGCCCTGACGGAGGTCGAGCCCGACGTCGCCCGGTGCATCGCCGAGGCGGGGCCGATTCTGGAGGAGCTGGCGGAACGGGTCGGGACGGATTTCCTGACCTGAGGCGTGAGGGGCCACTTTCCCTGCCGGACGGCGCTGGAGATTTTCAGCCCGTCCGGCGTTTGAGGACGAGCGCGAAGCGCGAAAGCAGGGGGAAAGGGGGCGCAGCCCCCAGGACAACGGGACGGGCAGGGGCGGAGGGGGCGACTACCCCACCCCCGACAACCGGTACGCGTCCAACGCCAACGTCATCTCGATCAGGTCCCGGGGCCGCGCCAGCGAGCGCGAGGTCAGCTGCTCCAGACGCCGCAGGCGGTTGAAGACCGTGTTGCGGTGGCAGTACAGGCGCCCCGCGGCCCGCCCGGCGGAGCCCTCGCAGGAGAGCCAGACGTCGAGGGTCTCCAGCAGGACGGCCCGGTCGCCGGGCTCCAGCTCCAGCAGCGCGCCGAAGACCCCCGCCACCAGGCGCTCCGCCAGCTCCGGCTGGCTGACGACCAGCGCGGTCGGCATGCGCTGATCGAGCCGTACGACCTCGGTGGCGTCCGGCGGACACGTCCGCAGCGCCAGCTCGGCGAGCCGCCGGGCCCGCCCCAGCTCTGCGAGGCCGGGGACCACGGGGCTGATCCCGCCGGGCCCGGCACACCGGGCGTCGAGGAGCCCCGCGAGAGCGTCCAGCCCGGCGCCGTCACCGAGCGCGACCACACCCACCTCGCAGTCCGTGCGCATCCGCCAGATGAACCGGAACCCGGTGCCCTGCACGGGCCGGTGGAAGGTCTCGCGGACGTCCCGGCGGTCGGCGCGCAGCACGACGACCGCGTACGGCCCGTGCTCGGGCAGATCGAGCCCGGCCGCGGCCCGCGCGGCGAGCCCGGGCGCCTGCTGTCCTTCGAGGAGGGCGTCGAGCAGCGCCTGAAGCCGCTCGTCGGTACGCCGCCGCAACTCCATCTCGGTGGCCCGGTAGGCGTCCGAGGCGGCCTCCGCCTGGGCGTCCACGGCCGACCACACCATCGTCGCCGACCGCATCAGCACGGTGAGCCGCGCCGGATCCTGTCCGGCCGCGCCTTCGAGGAGCGCGTCCCACACCAGGTAGCCGGCGTTGCGGTACGCGTGCACGAGGAGTTCCAGAGGCAGGCCCTGCTGGGCGCGCCGCCGCCCGGCGTCCTCGGCGCACTCCAGATCGCGGCGCGGGGAGTCCCGGGGCGCCGACATCGTCTCGATGCCGATCCGGATGGCCTCCTCCGACTCCCGCCAGTGCATGTCGTACGGCAGGACCCGCGCGTACACGGGGGAGTACTCGGTGAGCTGCCGCATATGGGCATCCACCAGTTCGGGCAGCCGGTCCAGCAGCGCGGTGCAGGACTCGGCGAGCAGCTTCCAGTCATGACCGGTCCGCGGTCTGCGCCCACCCATGGACCGGAGGATGCCACCGGGAACCCGCCTCGCACAGGCCCCTGACACGCGGTGTTGTGCGCGCGCACAACCGGCGGCGGTGCGCGCTGGTCACCCGCCACGTTTCGGCCGCACCCCGTGGACGGGCGCCGCCGGCGGTGCTGGGGTGAGCGCCACACCCAAGCGACCCCGGGGAGATGCCATGGGCGGTTCCGCTCTGCTCGTACGGGACCTGTCGGTGGGATACGGGCCCGTACGCGCCCTGCGCCGGGTGACGCTGGAGGTGCCCGAGGCAGCCGTGGTCACCGTCCTCGGCAGCAACGGCGCCGGAAAGTCGACGCTGCTGCGGGCGGTCTCCCGCACCCTCGCCTTCCACGGCGGCGCGGTGACCGGCGGCACCGTGAGCCTCGACGGCCGCCCCCTGGACCGGCTCCCCCCGGACCGGGTGGTGGCCGCCGGGGTGTCCCAAGTGCCCGAAGGGCGGCGGGTGTTCGCCCGGATGACGGTCGCCGACAACCTGCGGGCCGGCGCGCTCGGCGCCGCGGGAGGACGGCGCGAACGGGCCGCCGCCCTACGCCGTGTGCACGACCTGTTCCCCGTCCTCGCCGAACGCGCCCAGCAGCGCGCCGCCCTCCTGTCGGGCGGCGAACAGCAGATGCTCGCGGTCGCCCGCGCCCTGATGGCGGCCCCGCGCCTGCTGCTCCTCGACGAGCCCTCCCTCGGGCTCGCCCCGCTGATGGCCGCGCGGATCGCGGAGACCGTACGGGAGATCAACACCCAGGGCACCTCGGTCCTGCTCGTCGAACAGAACGCCGCCCTCGCGCTGCGGCTGGCATCGCACGCGTACGTCCTGGAGGTGGGCGAAGTGACCCTGTCCGGCCCGGCACGGGAGCTGGCCGCCTCCGACGAGGTGCGCCGCCGCTACCTCGGCGTGGTCGACGAGGACGCCGCGGCCGACGCCTCGGACGCCCGCGCCACGCACCCGACGCTGTCCCGGTGGGAGGGGTGAGGCACTCGATGATCGTCAAGGAGCAGCCTGCCGTCCCTGCGCCGGAGACGGGACAGCCGGCGGTCCGCTTCACCGCCTCCGGCGCCCGCGCCACGCACCCCCCGCTCTCCCGGTGGAAGGGATGAAGCTCCCCATGGCCAAGGACAGGAAGCCGGCCGTCCCGCCGCTGGAGATACGGCAGTTGACGGTCCGCTTCGCCGGGCTCACCGCCCTGGACGCCGTCAGCTTCACCGTCCGCCCCGGCACCGTGCATGCCGTGATCGGCCCCAACGGCGCCGGAAAGTCCACCTGCTTCAACGTACTGTCCGGCGTCGTCCGCGCCTCCTCCGGCAGCGTCCGCTTCGGCGCGCACGACCTGACCGGGCTGCCCGCGCACCGCATCGCCGACCTGGGCGTCGCCCGCATCTTCCAGAACCTCGCCCTGCCGCCGCACGCCACGGTCGAGGACAGCCTGCTGCTCGGCCGCCACCGGCTGACCCGCACCGGCTTCCTGTCCGCCGGGCTGCGGCTGCCCTCGGCGGCCAGGGAGGAGCGGCGGCACCGCGCACGCGTGCGGGAGATCGCCGCGTTCGTCGGACTGGAACAGCACCTGGACCGCCCGGCGGGCTCGCTGCCGTACGGGCAGCAGAAGCTCGCCGAACTCGCCCGCGCCCTGTGCATGGAGCCCCGCCTGCTGCTCCTGGACGAACCCGTCGCGGGCATGACCGCCGACGAACGGCGCCGCACCGCAGCCGTCGTCGCGGGCGTCCGCGACAGCCTCGGCATCTCGATCGTGCTGGTCGAACACGACATGGGGGTGGTGATGCGGCTCGCGGACGCGGTGACCGTACTCGACTTCGGGCGTCTGATCGCGGACGGCACCCCCGCCGACGTACAGAACGACCCGGCGGTCGTACGGGCCTACCTGGGCGAGCGTGACACCGACGGTGAGGAGTCCGAGGCATGAGCACCTTCGCCGAACTCCTTCTCAACGGTGTCTCGCTGGGCTCCGTCTACGCCCTGATCGCGCTCGGCTTCGTGGTGATCTTCCGGGCCACCGAGGTCGTCAACTTCGCGCACGCCTCGCTGCTGCTCGCGGGCGGCTACATCACGGCGTCGCTCCACGACGACCTCGGCTTCTGGCCCGCGCTGCTCGTCGGGATCGCGGGCGCCGCGCTCGTGGGGGCCGCCGTGGAGTTCCTGGTGATGCGCCGCTACCGGGGCAACGATCACAGCGTCCTCGCCATCGTCACCATCGGCGTCGACATCCTGCTCACCACCGAGCTGACCCGCCGTATCGGCACGGACGTGCTGCCGCTCGGCGACCCGTGGGGCGACGCCGTGCTCAGCGTCGGGCCGGTCTCGCTCGCGCACACCCGGATCGCCGCGTTCGTCGCCGCGACCCTGCTCATCACGGCCTTCCTGCTGGCCTTCCGCTACACCTCCTGGGGCGTGGCGATGCGCGCCGCCGCCGAGAGCCCGGAGACCGCGGCCCTGATGGGCGTACGCCTGGGCCGGGTCTCGCTGGGCGCCTGGGCGGTGGCGGGCGCTCTCGCGGCCGTCGCCGCACTGTTCCTCACCGTCTTCCCGACGCCGGGCCTGGAGCGGGCCACCTCGCTCACCGCGCTCAAGGCGTTCCCCGCCGCGATCCTCGGCGGCCTCGACTCGACCACCGGCGCCCTGGTCGGTGGCCTGCTCGTCGGGATCACCGAGTCCCTCGCCACCGGCTACCAGAGCGACCTCACCTTCCTGGGCCGCGGCCTCGGCGATCTCGCGCCCTACCTGGTCATGGTCGCGATCCTGCTCGTCCGCCCCGCCGGGCTGTTCGGCACCAAGGAGCTCGCCCGTGTCTGAAGCCCTGGTGAAGCCGCTGCGCCTGGTCCGCCCGCGCACCTATGTCTGGGCCGCCGGCACCGTGCTGCTGCTCGCCCTGCCGTTCTACGTGGAGCGCTTCTGGCTCCAGGCGGGCCTGTTCGCGATGGCCGCCGCGATCGGCGCGATCGGCCTCAACCTGCTCACCGGCGCGACCGGCCAGCTCTCCATGGGCCACGCCTTCTTCCTCGCGGTGGGCGCGTACGGCTACTGCGTGTTCGCCGCGGACGGGGGCGACGGGCTGACCGGGCTCGGCCTGCCGACCTGGCTCGCGATGATCCTCGCCGTGCTCGTCGCGGGGGTGGCGGGCGGCCTGTTCAGCCCCATCGCGGGGCGGCTGCGCGGCGCCTACCTGGGCATCGCCACCCTCGCGCTGATCTTCATCGGGCAGCACGTGCTGTTCAACGCACGCGAGCTGACGGGCGGCTTCAACGGACGCGACGTACCGCCGCTGAGCGTCTTCGGCCTCACCTTCGACGACCGTGAACTCGTCATCGCCGCCGTGCCGTTCGGCTCCGCGGAGAAGCTCTGGTACGCGGGCCTGGTGCTGCTCCTGGGCTGCGGGCTGTTCGCCCGGGGGGTGCTGCGCGGCAGACCTGGCCGGGCCATGAACGCGATCCGCGATCACCGCATCGCCGCCGGGGTCATCGGCGTCCCCGTCGCCCGCTACCGTGCTGCCGTCTTCGTGCTGTCCTCGATGTACGCGGGCCTCGCCGGGGTCCTGCTCGCGCTGGTCTTCCAGCGGACGGTGCCCGACTACTTCGGCGTGACGCTCTCGCTCGAATACCTCGCCATGATCGTCATCGGCGGGCTCGGCTCGGTCGCCGGGGCGGTGGTCGGGGCCGCGTTCGTCTCCCTGCTGCCGCAGCTGCTGACCCGCTACAGCGACGCCCTGCCGCTGGTCTCCGACCCCGGCACGGGCGGCGGCGTCGCACCGGGCGAGGCGGCCCGGTACCTCTACGGCGCCGCCGTCGTGGCGGCGGTGCTCTTCCTGCCCGGCGGCCTGGTCGGGGCGGCCGCCCGGCGTCGTGTCAGGACCGATCCAGGGTCGCTACCAAGGGAGGAACGATGAGTACGACGTATGCGGCCAGGGTGGCTGCCGGGGCGCTGGCCGCCCTGCTCGTGCTGGCCGGATGCAGTTCCAAGGCCAAGGACGACGACAACGGCGACAAGAAGGCCGCCGGAGGTGTGAAGACCGGGGACGGCATCTCCGGGAAGACGATCAACCTCGGCGTTCTCACCGACATGACCGGCGTCTACGCCACGCTCGGCAAGAGCGTCACGCAGGCCCAGCGGCTCTATGTGAAGCAGACCAACGACGCCGGCGGCATCTGCGGCTACAAGCTGGCCCTGACCGTCCGCGACCACGGCTACGAGCCGCAGAAGGCCGTGTCCGGGTACACGGAGCTGGCACCGAAGGTGCTGGGCTTCACGCAGTTCATCGGCTCGCCGTTCGTCGCCGCCGTCAAACAGCGCATCGACGGCCAGGACAAGGGCCTGGTGCTGCCGCAGGCCTGGTCGGCCACCCTGCTGGGCAGCCCGTACATCCGGGTCATCGGCTCCACCTACGACGTCGAGACGATCAACGCCGTCGACTTCCTGATGAAGGAGAAGGGGATCAAGAAGGGTGACCGGATCGGGCATGTGTACTTCGAGGGGGACTACGGCGAGAACGCGCTGACCGGCTCCAAGTACATGGCGAAGAAGTCCGGGCTCACCGTCGTCGAGCAGAAGATCAAGCCGACCGACAACGACATGACCGCGCAGGTCGCCGCCCTCAAACAGGCCGGCGTCAAGGCGATCGTGATCAGCGCGGGCCCGCGCCAGGCGGCCTCGCTCGTCGGTGTCGCCGCAGCCGGGAAGTTCGACGTGCCGATCATCGGCAACAACTCGGCCTTCGCCCCGCAGCTGCTCGCCACCCAGGCGGGCCCCGCCCTGACGAAGAACTACTTCGTCGCCTCGCCCTCGCTGCCGATCGGCGCCGGGACACCGCAGGCGAAGAAGCTGGTCGCCGACTATCGGAAGGCCTATCCGAAGGACGCCCTCGACAACGGCATCGTGGCCGGCTGGACCGCGGCCTCCGCGTTCGGCGAGGCCCTGAAGAAGGCCTGCGCGAGCAAGGACCTCACCCGCGAGGGCGTCGACAAGGCGCTGCTGACCCTCGACGCCTTCGACCCGGGCTTCGGCGTCACCCAGGATTTCACCGACCCGAAGGCCCCCTCGTCGAAGCAGAGCATCATCCTGCAGCCCGACGAGAGCGCCGTGGGCGGCATGAAGGTCGTCCGCGAGGCGGCCGCGTCGACGGTCGCCGAGGGATACACGCCGGGCGCGTGAGGGCCCGTACACGCGAAGGGCCCCGAACCGTGTGGTTCGGGGCCCTTCGTCCGTCGTGCGACCGCCGCTACGGCAGCTGCGCCGCGCGCGCCTCACGCCGGTTGTCGCGGAAGTTGTTCACCCGCCGTGCCGTGGCGAAGAGCGGGATCACCGCGCCGAGCACCAGCTGGAGCGCACAGCCCGTCTGGAGCAGCAGAGCGCCGCCGGGGGCGTCGAAGGCCCAGGCCGCCAGGAGAGCCATCCCGGAGACGATCCAGGAGACCATCGCGATTGCGAGCGGACCTCGCGGCTTCGGGTACTCGACCCGGCTCACCATCAGCCACGCCGTGCCGATGATCGCCAGCAGCGTCGCCACGAAGGGCAGCTCAAGGAGCACGATCGACACGACCGTCAGTGCCCCGAACGGCGAGGGCATGCCCTGGAACGTGCCGTCCTTCACCGTCACACAGGAGAATCTCGCGAGTCTGAGCACGACGGCGAGCAGCACCACGATGGCCCCCACCGCCGCCACCCGCTGGTGCGCGTCGTCCGCGACCATGCCGTAGACCAGGACGAAGTACGCCGGGGCCAGACCGAAGCTGATCAGGTCGGAGAGGTTGTCCAGTTCCGCGCCCATGGGGGAGGAGCGCAGCTTGCGGGCGACCAGACCGTCGAAGAGGTCGAAGACCGCCGCGCACAGCATCAGGATGACCGCCGTGGCGGCCGAGTGGCGGGCCATGCCCGTCGACTCGTCGTTGCCCGTCAGGTGCGGGATGAGGATCCCCGTGGTGGTGAAGTACACCGCCATGAAGCCGCACGTGGCGTTACCGAGGGTGAGGGTGTCCGCTATTGAGAGACGGAGCGAGAGGGGCATCTCGTCCTCGTCGTCCTCGACGGCCTCCGGCACCCAGCCGGCCTGTGTCTCAGGATCAATCACGGTCAATTCGAGTCACCCCAGCCACGGTCTTCTGACCGACCTCCACATCGACCTCGACACCCTCGGGGAGGTAGATGTCGACGCGCGAGCCGAAGCGGATCAGGCCGATCCGGTCGCCCTGCTCGACCTTCGTGCCCTGCGGGAGATACGGCACGATCCGACGGGCGACCGCGCCGGCGATCTGGATCATCTCGATGTCGCCGAGTTCGGTGTCGAAGTGCCAGACAACGCGCTCGTTGTTCTCGCTCTCCTTGTTGAACGCCGGAACGAACCCGCCCGGGATGTGCTCGACCGACGTCACCGTGCCGGACAGCGGCGCGCGGTTGACGTGGACGTTGAGCGGGCTCATGAAGATCGCGACGCGGGTGCGTCCGTCCTTCCACGGCATGATGCTCTGCACCACACCGTCAGCGGGCGAGATGACCCGGCCCTGGGTGATCTCGCGCTCGGGGTCGCGGAAGAACCACAGCATGCCCGCAGCGAGCGCGGTGGCGGGTACGGCCACGGCCCTGGCGGCGCCGGAGCGGCGCGCGCGGACCAGGCTGAGTGCTGCGGTGGCGACGGTCGGGAGAAGCCACGGCGATGCTCCGCGCGCGAGGCGTACGCCTGCCAGGCTGTCGCGAGGTGCAGAGGTTTGGCTGTGGGGCATGGATGACCTTCGTAGCGGATGATGCCGCGCTGTGACAGGGGACGGCGGCTTTCCCGGGATCGTACCGGTCGCGGACCACAACTGGGCAAGCCAGGAAGCCGAGTCGACGGCCGAAGAGTGTTGACGGGGTGTGATCTTCTTCTCGAAGAAAACACCCCGAACCCGGACATCTAGCCCTGGAGTCGATACTCTTCGAGCAGCCTGCGCCCGATGATCATTTTCTGGATCTCGGCGGTACCTTCACCGATCAGCAGCATCGGCGCCTCACGGTAGAGGCGCTCGATCTCGTACTCCTTGGAGAAGCCGTAGCCGCCGTGGATCCGGAAAGCGTCCTCGACTACTTCCTTGCAGTATTCGGAGGCGAGGTACTTCGCCATCCCTGCTTCGAGGTCGTTTCGTTCACCGGAGTCCTTTTTGCGTGCTGCATTCACCATCATCGCATGAGCGGCCTCGACCTTGGTAGCCATCTCGGCGAGCTTGAACTGAATGGCCTGGTGCTGGGCGATCGCCTTGCCGAAAGTGTGACGTTGCTGGGCGTAGGAGACACCGAGTTCGAAAGCACGCTGCGCGACACCGCAGCCACGTGCCGCCACATTCACGCGGCCGACTTCCACTCCGTCCATCATTTGGTAAAACCCTCGGCCGGTGGTCCCGCCGAGCACACGATTGGCCGGAATGCGCAGTCCGTCCATGATGAGTTCGGTCGTGTCGACGCCCTTGTAACCCATCTTGTCGATCTTCCCGGGGATGGTGAGGCCGGGGCGGACCTCTCCGAAGCCGGGCTCCTTCTCGACGAGGAAGGTCGTCATCGACTTGTGGGGCGCCGTGCCCTCGGGGTGTCCTTCATCACTTCGGACGAGAACGGCAACCAGCGTTGACGATCCGCCGTTCGTCAGCCACATCTTCTGACCGTTCAGGACGTACTCGTCGCCGTCCTTGACCGCCTTGGAGGAGATCGCCGACACGTCCGAACCAAGGGCCGGCTCCGACATCGAGAACGCGCCGCGCACCTCGCCGAGCGCCATGCGCGGCAGGAAGTAGTCCTTCTGCTCCTGTGTGCCGTGCTGCTTGAGCATGTACGCCACGATGAAGTGCGTGTTGATGATGCCGGAGACCGACATCCAGCCGCGGGCGATCTCCTCGACGCACAGTGCGTACGTCAGGAGCGACTCGCCCAGACCGCCGTACTCCTCGGGGATCATCAGGCCGAACAGGCCCAACTCCTTGAGCCCGTCGACGATCTGCTGGGGGTACTCGTCGCGGTGCTCCAGCTCGGTCGCGACCGGGATGATCTCCTTGTCCACGAAGTCGCGGACGGTGGAGAGGATCTCCTGCTGGACGTCGGTGAGACCGGCGGTCTGGGCGAGTCGCGCCATGGCTACTTCTCCTGCTCCTTGAGCTGGGGGCGGCCGGGCTGCTCGCCGCCGCGCTCCTTGATGTACGTCTCGGTGGGGACCATCACCTTGCGGCGGAACACGCAGACCAGCGTGCCGTCCTGCTTGTAGCCCTTGGTCTCCACGTAGACGATCCCGCGGTCGTTCTTCGACTTCGAGGGCGTCTTGTCGAGGACCGTCGTCTCGCCGTAGATCGTGTCGCCGTGGAAGGTCGGCGCCACATGACGCAGCGACTCGATCTCCAGGTTGGCGATCGCCTTGCCCGACACGTCCGGCACGGACATCCCCAGCAGCAGCGAGTAGATGTAGTTGCCGACTACGACGTTCTTGCCGAAGTCCGTCGTGTTCTCCGCATAGTTGGTGTCCATGTGGAGCGGGTGGTGGTTCATGGTGAGCAGACAGAAGAGGTGGTCGTCGTACTCGGTGACCGTTTTTCCGGGCCAGTGCTTGTAGACCGCGCCGACCTCGAACTCCTCGTAGGTGCGTCCGAACTGCATGGTGCTCAGGCCTCCGGGGCTTCGAACTTGGACGTGCGCTGCATGCCGGCGGCCCGGCCCTTGCCGGAGATGACGAGCGCCATCTTGCGGCTGGCCTCGTCGATCATCTCGTCGCCGAGCATCGCGGAGCCCTTCTTGCCACCCGCCTCGGAGGTGTAGAAGTCGTACGCGTCCAGGATCAGCTCGGCGTGGTCGAAGTCCTCCTGCGACGGCGAGAAGATCTCGTTGGCCGCGGCGACCTGGTCCGGGTGCAGTACCCACTTGCCGTCGAAGCCGAGCGCGGCGGCGCGCTGCGCGACCGCCTTGTAGCCCTCCGGGTTGCGGATCTGCAGGTAGGGACCGTCGATCGCCTGGAGGTTGTTGGCGCGGGCGGCCATCAGGATGGCCATCAGGATGTAGTGGTACGCGTCCGCGCCGTAGCCGGGCGGCTGCTCGCCGACGACCAGCGACTTCATGTTGATGGAGGCCATGAAGTCGGCCGGGCCGAAGATGATCGTCTCCACGCGCTGCGAGGCCGTCGCGATCGCGTTGACGTTGTTCAGACCCTGGGCGTTCTCGATCTGCGCCTCGATGCCGATCTTGCCGACCTCGAAGCCCATCGTCTTCTCGATCTGGGTCAGCAGCAGGTCGAGCGCCACGATCTGCTGGGCGTCCTGGACCTTCGGCAGCATGATGCAGTCGAGGTTCTGGCCGGCGCCCTCGACGACCGTGACGACATCGCGGTACGTCCACTCGGTCGTCCAGTCGTTCACCCGCACGACCCGCGTCTTGCCCGTCCAGTCGCCCTCGTTGAGGAACTTGACGATGGTGTGCCGCGCCTCGGGCTTGGCGAGCGGCGCGCACGCGTCCTCCAGGTCGAGGAAGACCTGGTCGGCGGCCAGGCCCTGCGCCTTCTCCAGGAAGCGGGGGTTCGAGCCGGGCACGGCCAGGCAGGAACGCCGCGGACGCAGGCGGTTGACGGGGCTGGTCATGCGAGGACCTCCAGGGGGTCGAGCTTGTTCGCTTTGCGGATCTCGTCGACGATACGGCCGATGATTCCGGTGATGTCGAAGTCCTTCGGGGTGAACACCGCGGCCACTCCGGCGGCCCGCAGCTGTTCGGCGTCGGCGTTCGGGATGATCCCGCCCGCGATCACCGGGATGTCGGTCGCACCGGCCTCGCGGAGCCGGTCGAGGACGTCCGGCACCAGCTGCGCGTGCGAGCCGGACAGGATGGACAGGCCCACGCCGTGCACGTCCTCCGCGAGGGCCGCGTCCACGATCTGCTCGGGCGTGAGCCGGATGCCCTGGTAGACCACCTCGAACCCGGCGTCGCGGGCCCGCACGGCGATCTGCTCGGCACCGTTGGAGTGCCCGTCCAGGCCCGGCTTGCCCACCAGGAAGCGGAGCTTGCCGACGCCCATCTCCTTGGCGGTCAGGTCCACCTTGCGCCGCACCAGGGCGAGCGCGGTGCCCTCCTCGGCGGTGACCGCGACGGGCGCGGACGACACACCGGTGGGGGCCCGGAACTCGCCGAACACCTCGCGCAGGGCGCCGGACCACTCGCCGGTCGTGACGCCGGCGCGGGCGCACTCCAGGGTGGCCTCCATGAGGTTGCCGGTGCCCTGCGCGGCCTCCTTCAGCTTCTCCAGCGCCTTGCACGGGCGCGGGTGGTTGAAGGGCGGCTGGTAGCGGGTGTCGCGCCAGTCCTTGAGCGCGGAGGTGACGCGTGCCTCGACCGCCGGGTCGACCGTCTGGATCGCGGCGTCCAGGTCGGCCGTGAGCGGGTTCGGCTCGGTCGACTCGAAGATGTTCACGCCGATGATCTTCTCGGCGCCGCTCTCGATCCGGGCCCGGCGCTCGGCGTGCGAGGCGACGAGCTGCGACTTCAGATAGCCCGACTCGACGGCCGCCATCGCGCCGCCCATCTCCTGGATGCGGTCGATCTCGGCGAGCGACTCCTCCATCAGGGAGGTCACCTTGGCCTCGATGACGTGCGAGCCCTCGAAGATGTCCGCGTACTCCAACAGGTCGCTCTCGTAGGCGAGCACCTGCTGCATGCGCAGCGACCACTGCTGGTCCCAGGGCCGGGGCAGGCCCAACGCCTCGTTCCAGGCCGGGAGTTGGACGGCACGCGCGCGTGCGTCCTTGGAGAGCGTCACGGCCAGCATCTCCAGCACGATTCGCTGGATGTTGTTCTCCGGCTGCGCCTCGGTCAGACCGAGGGAGTTGACCTGGACGCCGTAGCGGAAGCGCCGGTGCTTGGGGTTCTCGATGCCGTACCGCTCGCGCGTGATCTTGTCCCAGATGCGGCCGAACGCCCGCATCTTGCACATCTCCTCGACGAAGCGGACGCCGGCGTTCACGAAGAAGGAGATACGGGCGACCACGTCCCCCTTCTGGTCCTCGCGGATCTGGCCGGACGCGAACACCGCGTCCAGCACGGCGATCGCGGTGGACATCGCGTACGCGATCTCCTGGACCGGGGTGGCTCCCGCCTCCTGCAGGTGGTAGCTGCAGATGTTGATCGGGTTCCACTTGGGGATGTTGTTGACGGTGTAGCAGATCATGTCCGTCGTCAGACGGAGCGAGGGGACCGGCGGGAACACGTGCGTGCCCCGCGACAGGTACTCCTTCACGATGTCGTTCTGGGTCGTGCCCTGGAGCTGGGCGATGTCCGCACCCTGCTCCTCAGCGACGACCTGATAGAGCGCCAGCAGCCACATGGCGGTGGCGTTGATCGTCATCGAGGTGTTCATCTGCTCCAGGGGGATGTCCTGGAAGAGACGGCGCATGTCACCGACGTGCGAGACCGGGACCCCGACCCGGCCCACCTCGCCGCGGGCGAGGATGTGGTCGGGGTCGTAGCCGGTCTGCGTCGGCAGGTCGAACGCGACCGACAGGCCGGTCTGACCCTTGGCGAGGTTGCGCCGGTACAACTCGTTGGACGCCTCGGCCGTGGAGTGACCGGCGTACGTCCGCATCAGCCACGGCCGGTCCTTCTGGCGCTCTGTCATCAGTCGACCTCAGATGTTCCGGAAGCGGTTGATGGCGTCGATGTGCTGGGCGCGCTTCTCCTCGTCGCGCACGCCGAGGCCCTCGCCGGGGGCGAGCGCGAGCACGCCCACCTTGCCCTGGTGGAGGTTGCGGTGCACGTCGTACGCGGCCTGCCCGGTCTCCTCCAGGGAGTACACCTTGGAGAGCGTCGGGTGGATCTTGCCCTTCGCGACGAGGCGGTTGGCCTCCCAGGCCTCGCGGTAGTTGGCGAAGTGCGAGCCGATGATCCGCTTCAGGGACATCCACAGGTAGCGGTTGTCGTACTCGTGGTTGTAGCCCGAGGTCGAGGCGCAGGTGACGATGGTGCCGCCCTTGCGGGTGACGTAGACGGAGGCACCGAAGGTCTCGCGGCCCGGGTGCTCGAAGACGATGTCCACGTCCTCGCCGCCGGTCAGCTCACGGATGCGCTTGCCGAAGCGCTTCCACTCGCGCGGGTCCTGGTTGTGCTCGTCCTTCCAGAACCGGTAGTCCTCGGCGTTGCGGTCGATGATCGCCTCGGCGCCCATCTTCCGGCAGATGTCCGCCTTCTGCTCGCTGCTCACGACACAGATGGGGTTGGCGCCGCCGGCCAGCGCGAACTGCGTGGCGTACGAGCCCAGGCCGCCGCTGGCGCCCCAGATGAGGACGTTGTCGCCCTGCTTCATGCCGGCGCCGTTGCGGGAGACCAGCTGGCGGTACGCGGTCGAGTTCACCAGACCGGGAGCCGCCGCCTCCTCCCAGCTGAGGTGGTCCGGCTTCGGCATCAGCTGGTTGGACTTGACGAGCGCGATCTCGGCGAGGCCGCCGAAGTTCGTCTCGAAGCCCCAGATGCGCTGCTCGGGGTCGAGCATCGTGTCGTTGTGGCCGTCGGAGGACTCCAGCTCGACGGAGAGACAGTGCGCGACGACCTCGTCACCGGGCTGCCAGGCGTTCACGCCGGGGCCGGTGCGCAGGACGACGCCCGCGAGGTCGGAGCCGATGACGTGGTACGGGAGGTCGTGGCGCTTGGTGAGCTCCGAGAGGCGCCCGTAGCGCTCCAGGAAGCTGAAGGTGGAGACGGGCTCGAAGATCGAGGTCCACACCGAGTTGTAGTTGACCGAGGAGGCCATCACGGCCACCAGGGCCTCGCCCGGGCCGAGCTCCGGCACTGCCACCTCGTCCAGGTGCAGTGACTTGCGGGGGTCCTTGTCGCGGGTGCTGAGGCCGGCGAACATCTCCGCCTCGTCCTTGTGCACGGTGACCGCGCGGTACGACTCGGGGAGCGGCAGAGCGGCGATGTCGGCGGAGGTCGACTCCGACGACTGAATCGCGTCCAGGATTTCCTTCACGGTGTTGCCTCCGGCGAAAGGCGTCTTGAGGGGAGACGCTGAGGGTTACGTCGGTGTGCTGCTGTGGTGTGAGGGTGTGCCGTCGGTTCGGCGAAGGTGGTGCTACGGCAGCGCTTTGTGGCGCGAAGGGTGCCTGTGACGCAGGCGTCCGGGCGCGCTCGCCAGTGGCTTGCGGGGACAGCCGACGTACGAAAGGTCTCTGCACGCCGGCCGCCCGGACAACATCAACGTATGGCACCGCGTGTCACCTGGCAAGGCACGCAGTGCCATAGGTTGCGCTCAGGTGAAATCTTTACGTAACACCTGAGCGATGATCGATCAGGCGGGGGTGCAAAAACGCCGGACGGGGCGTTTTCGGCCCGTCCGGCGAGGGGGCGAAAAGCCTGTCCGGCGTTTGAGGACAAGCGGCGGAGCTGCGGTTCTGTGACGGAAGTGACTACGACCGTTCCCGCAGCGCCTGCTCGATGGTTCGCATGACCTGCTCCAACGGGGCGTCGACCCGGGCGACGGTCACCAGGACATCCCCCTCCGTGAAGGAGGAAGCGGGCGCAGGCAGCGGCGCGGCCTCGTGCCCGGCGCCTATACCGGTTCCGAACGTCTTCTGCACGATCGAGAACGCGTGGTCGAGCTGGGCCTCGACATCCCCCTGGCCACCGGCCCGCAGCCAGCGCCGCAGTACGTGGTTGTGGGCGGTGACCACGGCCGACGCGGCGACCTCCGCCAGCAGCGGGTCGTCGTTGGCGTCGTCGTCGTGGGCGTGCTCGTCGAAGTGGCCGAGGAGATAGCGGGTGAAGAGGCGTTCGTAGCGGGCGACCGAGGCGATCTCACGCTCGCGCAGGGTGGGCACCTCGCGGGTGAGCCGGTAGCGCTCGACGGACACGGCCGGGGAGGCCGCGTACATCTTCATGACTTCCTTGATGCCGCGGCACACGGTGTCGAGCGGGTGTTCGTGCGCGGGGGCCGCGTTGAGCACCGCCTCGGCGCGCACCAGGGTGTCGTCGTGGTCGGGGAAGATCGCCTCTTCCTTGGAGCGGAAGTGGCGGAAGAACGTGCGGCGCGCGACACCGGCCTGGGCGGCGATCTCGTCGACGGTGGTCGCCTCGTACCCCTTGGTCGCGAACAGCTCCATGGCCGCGGCCGCCAGCTCCCGGCGCATCTTGAGCCGCTGGGCGGCGGCGCGTGTGCCGGCGGCACTTTCCGGTGCGTCGGTCGTAGCCGGTGTACGTGAGGACTTGGCGGGCTGGGACATGACCCGAACGTACTGCATGGGCGCAGGAGAGCGCTCATGACCGGGGGTTCCCCCGCCCTGGCTGGGCGGGGGGTCGCAGGACAGGGCGGGCGGGAGATGGCCGCCCGGGTCCAGGAGCCCGCCCCAGTCGGCGGACTCCCTGTACCGGTCCTCGCCCGGCTCAGCGCCGGGCATATTCGCGGAAGCCGCGGCCCGTCTTGCGGCCGAGGCAGCCCGCGGCCACCAGGTGCTCCAGGAGCGGCGCCGGGGCGAGGCCCGGGTCGCGGAACTCGCGGTGCAGCACCTTCTCGATGGCCAGGGAGACGTCCAGGCCGACCACGTCCAGCAGCTCGAACGGGCCCATCGGGTAGCCGCCGCCCAGCTTCATGGCGGCGTCGATGTCGTCGAGGGTCGCGTAGTGCTCCTGCACCATCTTGATCGCGTTGTTCAGGTACGGGAACAGCAGCGCGTTCACGATGAAACCGGCGCGGTCGCCGCAGTCCACCGGGTGCTTGCGGATCTTCGTGCAGACCTCGCGGACCGTGGCGTGCACATCGTCCGCGGTCAGCACGGTGCGCACGACCTCGACCAGCTTCATCGCCGGGGCCGGGTTGAAGAAGTGCATGCCGATCACGTCCTGCGGGCGCGAGGTGGCGCGGGCGCAGGCCACCACGGGCAGCGAGGAGGTGGTCGTGGCGAGGATCGCGCCGGGCTTGCAGACCTTGTCGAACGCGGCGAAGAGCTGCTGCTTGATCTCCAGGTCCTCGGCCACGGCCTCCAGGGCCAGGTCGACCTCGGCGAAGGCGTCGTAGGAGCCGGCCGGGGTGATCAGGTCCAGGGTCGCGGCGGCGGCCTCGGCGGTCATCCGGCCCTTGTCGACGGAGCGCGCGAGCGACTTGCCGATCCGGGCCTTGGCGGCCTGTGCCTTCTCCTCGCTGCGGGCGGCGAGGACCACCTCGTACCCGGCCTTCGCGAACACCTCCGCGATACCGGACGCCATGGTCCCGGAGCCCGCGACACCGACCGAGCGGATCGTGCGTCCGGAGGTCAGGGCGGCGCCCTCCTGCGGCGTCAGCGCGTCCTGCACGACGGTGGCGCTGCCGGGGGCCTCGTACGTGTAGAAGCCGCGCCCCGACTTGCGGCCGGTCAGGCCCGCCTCGCTGAGCTGCTTGAGGAGGGGGGCGGGCGCGTGCAGCCGGTCGTGCGACTCGGCGTACATGGCCTCCAGGACCGTGCGCGCGGTGTCGATGCCGATCAGGTCGAGCAGGGCGAGCGGGCCCATGGGCAGACCGCAGCCGAGCTTCATCGCGGCGTCGATGTCCTCGCGGGAGGCGTACTTGGCCTCGTACATCGCCGCTGCCTGGTTGAGGTAGCCGAACAGCAGCCCGTCCGCGACGAAGCCGGGGCGGTCACCGACCGCGACGGGCTCCTTGCCGAGGTCCACCGCGAGGTCGGTGACCGCGGCGACGGCCGCGGGCGCGGTCAGCACGGACGAGACGACCTCGACCAGCTTCATCGCCGGGGCCGGGTTGAAGAAGTGCAGTCCGAGCACGCGTTCCGGACGGGCGGAGTCGGCCGCCAGACGCGTCACCGAGAGGGCGTTGGTGCCGGTCGCGAGGATCGTCTCCGGGCGCACGATGCCGTCGAGCGCGCGGAAGACCTGCTGCTTGATCTCGTACGACTCCGGGACCACCTCGATGACCAGGTCGGCGTCGGCCGCCGCCTGCAGATCGGTGAACGTCCGGAAGCGGGCCAGGACGTCGCCGCGCTCCTGCTCGGTGAGACGGCCGCGCCCCACGGCGCGGGCGGTGGAGGTTTCGAGCGAGACGACCGCCTGGGCGGCCGCGGCCTCGCTGACGTCGATGCCGATGACTTCGCGGCCGGCGCGAGCCAGGACCTCGGTGATGCCGGTGCCCATGGTGCCGAGGCCGACGACGGCGACGGTCTTGAGCGTGGACAGGGAGGGGTCGGACAGGGGAGCGGCCATCGCGGGACTCCAGGAAGAGGGTGACGACTGAGAGGTACGCACGCAGGTGCGCCGACGGGCGCACGAAGTGCGGCAGATGCGGGTGTTGCCGGGCTGACGAGCGCACACGCCCGGTGCCGTCGGCGGGCGCGAAGCACATGCGCCCGGAGAACGGTGAAAACCGACCGGCCCTGTCCCAAGCCGCGTCGTACTGTCGTGCTGAGGTACCTGAAGTACCGAACCGACTGCTCCCGCGGCAGCTGCGTCACCAGGCCACCGCGAGTAAAGAGGCGAGTGGGTAACTCGCTCGTCTGAGCTTAACTCGCCGGTAACGAGCACGCCACCCCCCGAGTTTGTGATGTACGTCCCCGCCGCTCCAGCAGGCCTCCAGGGGGTGTACCGCGGGCACCGCACAGGACTTTCAAAACACCCCCTAGGCTCGGCGGCATGGACGAAGAGTTGCGATCACTCACGGAGCGTTTACGCGGCGAGGCGGGGGCCTCGGTGGCATACGAGCACCTCGTGGCGACCGACGACCTCGACGAACTGGCGGCCGTGCTGACCGCCCCCGGGCAACCCCTGTGGGCCAGGGAACTGGTCGCCTTCCGGCTGGGGATCGCCGGGGACCCGCGGGCCTTCGAGGCGCTCGTCCTGCTGCTCAACCACCGCGAACCGCAGCGCTGCGCGTCCGCCGCGTACGCCCTCGCCCGGCTCGGCGATCCGCGCACCGCCCGCGCCGCGGCGGCGCTCGCCACCAACGAGCTGCGCGTCGCCTACGCGCTCCATCCCGTACGGCTGCTTGCCGCGCTGCGCGCCCCCGAGGCCGTGCCCGCCCTGATCACCACGCTGCAGCGCCGGCTCCGGCCGCATGATCCGTACCGCCGGGTCGCGCTCGCCTGTATCGACGGCCTCGGCGCGATGGGCGACGCACGCGCGAGGCCCGCCCTGACCGAGGCGCTCGCCCATCCGGCGCTCGCCGAGGCGGCGGTCCACGCACTGGCCCGGCTGCCCGTCGAGCGATGAGCCCGCCTCAGCCGGCCCCGCCGCCGGACAGCGCCCGGGCGTACCGCACCTCGGGCACCGCGTACCCGTTCGCCTCGAACGGCTCCTCGGCTCCGTCGGGACGAAACCCTGCCCGCTCGTAGAAGCGGCGCGCGCCGGTGTTCTTCTTCAGCACCCACAGCAGCATCCGCGGATACCCGTCGGCGGTGCACCGGGTGGTGGACTCCCGCAGCAGGGCGCGCCCCACTCCGGTGCCGACGTGCTCGGGATGTGCGTAGATCGCGTACAACTCGGCATCCGCGGTGCGGACTTCGCCGTCCCGGTACGGGCCGTGGCAGGCCCAGCCGATGACTTCGCTGCCCTGCTCGGCGACCAGGTGCACGATGCGCGAGTCGCCCGATGCGAAGTGCCTGCGCCGCCGCTCGGCGTCCTCCGTCACGCTCATCGCGTCGAGGTACGACCGTGGTACCAGGCCCGGGTAGGCGGTCTGCCAGCCGCGGACGCGGATCTCGGCGACGCGGTCGCAGTCGGCCACGGTCATCTCCCGGACGCGCAGAGCGCTCACGTAGCGAGCACCGCGTACGCCTCGATCTCCATCAGGAACTCGGGGCGGACGAGCGCCGCGACCTGGACGGCCGAGGCGGCCGGGAGGCGGTCGTCGGGTATGTGCTCGGTGCGGGCCGCCCGGATCGCGGGCATGTGGGCCATGTCCGTGACGAAGAAGGTGAGTTTGACGACGTCGTCGAAGCCGGCCCCGGCGGCGGCCAGGCAGCGGCGCAGGTTCTCGAAGACCTGCCGGGCCTGTGCCGCCGCGTCGCCCTCGCCGACGAGCTCGCCGCTCTCGTCCAGGGCGAGTTGTCCGGAGACCGCGACGAAGCGGCCGCTCCCCATGACGACATGCGTGTACGCGGCGGCGGGGGCGACCCCGTCGGGGGCGGGAATCCTGGTCAGCTCACTCATGGGTCCAGAGTGGACCATGGCACTGACAACGCCCCCAACGGGTTTTCGCGGTTCTCAGCCGCGGAAGCCGAGCAGCCCGTGCAGGGCCGAGCCGCGCGAGGAACCGGACGCCGCCTTCGTGGTCCGCGGCTTCGGGTCGGGCCGCTTCTCGCACACCGCGTCGACCTCGCCACCGCTGTGCGGCACCGTGCCGTCCTTCAGATACGCCGCCAGGTACTTGTCCAGGCAGGCGTTCCCGCTCAGCGTGATCCCGTGGTTCCCGCCGCCCTGCTCGACGACCAGACCGGAACCTGCCAGCAGGCGGTGGACGGTGACCCCGCCCTCGTACGGTGTGGCCGCGTCGTTCGTGGCCTGGAAGAGCAGTGCCGCGGGCAGCTCGTCGTTGGACACGTCCACCGGCTCCAGGGTGTCCGTCGGCCAGAACGCGCACGGTGCGTTGTACCAGGCGTTGTTCCACGCCATGAACGGTGCCTTGTCGTACACCGCCCAGTTGTCCTCGCGCCACTGGTTCCAGTCGCGCGGCCAGGACGCGTCCCGGCACTGCACCGAGGTGTAGACGCTGTAGCCGTTGTCACCGGAGGCGTCGACGGCGGCGAAGTGCTCGTACGCCTCGACCAGCGGGGCGGCGTTCCTGTCGTTCACGTAGGCCGCGAACGCCTTCGCGAGGTGGGGCCAGTAGCCGTTGTAGTAGCCGCCGGGCATGAAGGTGTCCTCCAGCTCGGAGGCGCCCACCTTCTTTTGGGCGGGCTTCCTGGCGAGCGCGGCCCGCATCCTGTACCACTTGGCCTCGACCTTCGCGGGGTCGGTGCCCAGCTTGTACGTCGCGTGGTACTTGGCGACCCACGCCATGAACGCCCGGTGGCGGTCGTTGAAGGCGTGGTCCTGCTGCATGTTGTCGTCGTACCAGGTGCCGGTGGGGTCGACGACGGAGTCGAGCACCAGGCGGCGGACGCGGTCCGGGAAGAGCCTCGCGTACACGGCGCCCAGATAGGTCCCGTAGGAGTAGCCGAAGTAGCTGATCCGCTCGGCGCCGAGCGCGTGCCGGATCGAGTCCATGTCACGGACCGCGCTCACCGTGTCGATGTACGGCAGGACGCCCTTGTACTTGGTCCCGCACGCCGCGGCGAACGACCGGGCCCGCTTGAGGTTCGCCTCTTCCAGCGCGTGGGTGAGCGGTACGGAGTCCGGGCGCACCGCGTCGAAGTGGCCCGGCTCGCAGTCGAGCGCGGGCTCGCTCCTGCCCACACCGCGCGGGTCGAAGCCGATGACGTCGTACTGCGCGGCCACCGACCTGGGCAGCGAGGACGCCACGTATCCGGCGAGCGTCAGTCCGCTCCCGCCGGGCCCGCCCGGGTTCACCAGCAGAGGGCCCTGGTACGTCTTCGCGGTGTGCGCGACGCGCGACAGCGCGAGCGTGATCCGGCGGCCGTCGGGACGGTTGTGGTCGAGCGGCACCTTCAACGACGCGCACTGCAGCCTCGGATAGGCCGTGGTGCCGCACTTCTTCCAGATCACCTTCGCCGTGCGGGCGGAGGGCACGGCGGCGGGGCCCGCGCTCGCGTCGGCCGGGACCGCGACCACCATCGCGGCGACCACCGCGGCGGCACCGCACAGCGCGGCTGCTCTTGACTTCATGAGGCCTCCCGGAAACGGAGGATGGTGAGCCGTGCTCACCACGGCCTTCGCCGCATCGTTCCGGAGCGGCCGCCCGAAAGAACTGGTTCCCACCAGAGTTGACCCGATCGGGGCGCGCGATCCGCTCGGATGCCGCCGGTGGGACGTCCGGAGGGTCTCAGAGCAGGGTGAGCTGCGTCGGCTCGGTTGCCGGCGGGACGGGCTCGGGCGCGGTGATCCTGCGCGGCATCCCCGCGCGGGCGGGACCGATGCCGTACTCCTGGGCCAGTTCGTGGACCTGACGGGTGATCCGGCGCTGATACCACTTCGGCGCGTACGCGCCCTCCGCGTACAGCCGCTCGTAACGGCGTACGAGGTAGGGGTGATGGTGCTCCAGCCAGGCCATGAACCACTCGCGGGCGCCGGGACGCAGATGCAGCACGAGCGGGGTCACCGAGGTGGCGCCGGAAGCCGCGACGGCCCGCACGGTGGCGCGCAGTTGGGCCGGGTGGTCGCCGAGGAAGGGGATCACGGGGGCCATCAGGACCCCGCAGTCGATGCCGTGGTCCGACAGCGCGCGTACGGCGTCCAGACGGCGCTCCGGCGCGGGCGTGCCCGGCTCCACGGTGCGCCACAGCTCGGTGTCTGTGAAGCCGACGGAGACGGAGATCCCGACGTCCGTGACCTCCGACGCCTGCTTCAGCAGGTCGAGGTCGCGCAGGATCAGCGTGCCCTTCGTCAGGATCGAGAAGGGGTTCGCGTGGTCGCGCAGGGCCGCGATGATGCCCGGCATCAGACGGTAGCGGCCCTCCGCGCGCTGGTAGCAGTCGACGTTGGTGCCCATCGCGATGTGCTCGCCGAGCCAGCGCTGCGAGCCCAGCCTGCGGCGCAGCAGTTCGGGCGCGTTGACCTTCACCACGATCTGGGAGTCGAAGTCGAGTCCCGTGTCGAGGTCGAGATAGCTGTGGGTTTTGCGCGCGAAGCAGTACACGCACGCGTGCGAGCAGCCTCGATAGGGGTTGACCGTCCATTCGAACGGCATCCGTGACGCCCCCGGCACGCGGTTCACGATCGACCTGGCCCGGATCTCGTGGAAGGTGATCCCGCGGAACTCGGGAGTGTCGAAGGTGCGGGTGATCACCGCGTCCGCGCCGAACAGCGCGGCATCCCGGGCGGGGTCCCCGGCGGGGTCCGCCGTGAGGTTCTCCCAGCGCATGACGCCTCCTCGGTAGCACTGACCACAGAATAGAACACATGTTCCCTTGATCGTGCGACCCGCTTTTCCCGGGTCGGCACGGGCCCCGATTTGGGCGGCCGGGCCGGGGGGTGGTTGGCTTGCCCCCACCCCGAGAACCCAGGTGCTGGAGGAATGCAATGGCGCAGGTCGAGGCCACCACGGAGCGAGTCGTCGCGGCGGACGCGGAGAAGGTGTTCGACGCCCTCGCCGACTACAGCGGCACGCGCGAGAAGCTGCTGCCCGAGCACTTCAGCGAGTACGAGGTGCGCGAGGGCGGCGACGGCGAGGGCACCCTCGTCCACTGGAAGCTGCAGGCCACCAGCAAGCGCATCCGCGACTGCCTCTTCGAGGTCAGCGAGCCCACCGACGGCGAGCTCGTCGAGAAGGACCGCAACTCCTCGATGGTCACCACCTGGCGCGTCACCCCGGCCGGTGAGGGCAGGTCCCGCGTCGTCGTGACCACCGTCTGGGACGGCGCCGGCGGCATCGGCGGCTTCTTCGAGCGGACCTTCGCGCCCAAGGGCCTCGCCCGGATCCACGACGCGCTGCTCGTCAATCTCGCCGCCGAGATGGAGAAGTAGCCCGAAAGGCAGCCGGAAGCCGGCCGGGAGGCGGCGCCGGTGGCGCCCCCGGAAGGCGCCCAAGGGGCGGCCGCCGGGGGTGCGTTGGCGCGCTCACCGGTTCGAGTGGATCTCCGTCCGGTGCAGCGTTGTGCCGTAACTCGTCGCACTTACTCGCAGTTGTCGCGTAATGCGGGATTCGTGCAGTAGGTGCGACGAGGGGAGCGGTACGTGGGCGGGATCACTCTGGTGCAGGACGAACCGGCCGTTTCGCCCCCGCGGCACCCCGCCCCTCCCGCGGCCGCGCCGGTCGAACTCGGCCCGCGCCGGGTGCGATTGGTCTTCGTCGGCCTCATGCTCGCGCTGCTGCTCGCGGCGCTGGAGCAGATGATCGTCGCCACCGCCCTCCCGAAGATCGTCGGGGAGCTGCACGGCCTGGACCGGATGTCCTGGGCGATCACCGCCTACCTGCTCACCTCCACCGTCGGACTCCCCGTCTACGGCAAGCTCGGCGACCTCTTCGGCCGCAAGGGCGTCTTCCAGTTCGCGATCGTCGTGTTCGTCATCGGCTCGGCGCTCGCCGGCCGGTCGCACACCATGGACCAGCTGATCGCCTTCCGCGCCGTCCAGGGCGTCGGTGCGGGCGGTCTCATGATCGGCGTGCAGGCGATCATCGCGGACATCGTGCCGCCCCGCGAACGCGGCCGTTTCATGGGCCTGATCGGCGCCGCGTTCGGCCTCGCGTCGGTCGCCGGACCGCTCCTCGGGGGCTATTTCACCGACCACCTCACGTGGCGGTGGTGCTTCTACATCAACGTGCCCTTCGGCCTGCTGACCCTGCTCGTCGTCACCGCCGTACTGAAGCTCCCGAAGCCCGCCGCCCGGGGGCGCCTGGACCTCCTCGGCGTGCTGCTGCTCGCCGCCGCCTCAACCTGCCTGGTCCTGCTGACCAGTTGGGGCGGCACCGAGTACGCCTGGGACTCGCGGGTCATCCTGGGGCTCGGCGCGGGCGCCCTCGCCGCGACGGTCCTCTTCCTCGTCGCCGAGCACTTCGCGGCCGAACCCCTCATCCCGCTGCGGCTGTTCAGGGACGGCGTCTTCAACGTCACCGCTCTCGTGGGCCTGGTGATCGGCATCGCCCTGTTCGGCGCCGCCAGCTACCTGCCGACGTTCCTGCAGATGGTCGACGGCGCGAGCGCGACCGAGTCCGGGCTGCTGATGCTCCCCATGATGGGCGGCATCGTCGGCGCCTCCGTCATCTCGGGACAACTCATCACCCGCACCGGCCGCTACAAGGTCTTTCCGGTCCTCGGCGGCGCGCTCGCGGCCGTCGGCATGTGGCTCCTGTCCCGCCTCGAAGTCGACACGCCCCGGCTGCACTACAGCATCTGGATGGCCGTCCTGGGCGCCGGTATCGGCATGGTGATGCCGGTCCTCGTCCTCGCCGTGCAGAACTCCGTGCCTCCGGCCGACCTCGGCACGGCGACCAGCGCCAACAACTACTTCCGTCAGATCGGCGGCAGTGTCGGTGCCGCCGTCTTCGGCACGCTGTTCGCGAACCGACTCGCCGACGCCCTCGCCGACCGCGTCCCCGCCCGGACGGCCGGCGGCCTGCCGGACGCCGAGTCCCTCACCCCGCAGCTCGTCCACGCGATGCCCGCCGCCCTGCGCGAGGACTACATCGGCGCCTACGCCGACGCCATGCCGCGGATCTTCCTCTACCTGGTGCCGGTACTCGTCCTGGGCCTGCTCATCGCCTTCTTCCTCAAGGAGAAACCACTGGTGTCCCACCACATGCCCGCCGCCGACACCGCCGACCCCGTGACCGAAGCCGCCGTGTCCGTGCCGATCCCGGGGGCCCGTTCGTCGTACGCCGCCGGAATCCCCGTCTGCGGAACGGTGCAGCACCCCGACGGGACCGTCGTCCCGCGCGCCGCGCTCACCCTCATCGACATCGCGGGACACCAGATCGGGCGGGGCGCCAGCGGCGAGGACGGACGGTACGCGCTGTCCACGCCCGGATCGGGGTCGTACGTCCTGATCGCCGCGGCCGGCGGCCACCAGCCGCAGGCCGTCTCCGTGACCGTCGGAGAGCGCCCGGTCGAGCTGGACGTCGTGCTCGGCGGCGCCGGACGCCTGGCCGGGAGCGTGCTGACCGCGGACGGCACCCCGGTGCGGGAGGCCACCGTGACGCTCACCAACGTCCACGGGGAGGTCGTCGCCACCACCCGCAGTGGACGCGAAGGGGGCTACGTCATCACGGAGTTGGTGGCGGGCGAGTACACCCTCGCCGCGAGCGCGCCCGCCTTCCGCCCGGCCGCGCTGCCCGTCACCGTGCAGGCCGCGCGCGAGACCCGCCAGGACGTCGAGCTCGCGGGCGGCGCCGTGCTGCGCGGCACCGTGCGGGCCGGCGGCGGACGTCCGGTCGAGGATGCCCGGGTGACCCTGCTGGACGCCGCGGGCAACGTGGTGGACACGCTCACCACCGGCACCGACGGAACGTTCCGGTTCGTCGACCTGTCCTCCGGCGAGTACACCGTCATCGCGGCCGGATACCCTCCGGTGGCCACCGTCCTGCAGATGGCCGGCGGCGGCAGGACGGAACGCGACCTGCAACTCGGACACGAGGACTAGCCCAGGACCGGCACACGACCGGCCCAGGGTCGGCGCCGATCTCCGGCGGGTCGCGGCGGGTCCCGGCGGGCGACCGCAGGACGGCACGCGCCGGAGGCTACCGGGGAGTCCAATTCCCGTATTGCCACACATCGCAACCGGCCACCGCCGTACGGTAGTGGGGGGCGGCACGGATCTTCAGCAGCCGTGGGAGAAAGGGTCTGCGCCATGGAGCGTCATACCGACCGTGGCACCGAAACCGGCGCACCTCCTGACCGGACGGCCGGGAGCGGTGCGGCGGAGCACGCTGCCTCCGGACGGATCCGCCTGGCCGTGGTCGTCGTGGACCGCGAAGGGCTCGTGTCGCACTGGAGCACCGGCGCCCGGCGTCTGTTCGGCGCCTCCAGGCAGGACGCCGTGGGCCGCCCGGCCGTCGACCTGCTCCCCGTCTCCGGAGCGCTCCCCGACGACGAGGACCTGACGCCCTACGGGTCGTATGCGGCGTACGACGGACTCGGCCCCGACCTGGAGTCCTCCCTCGACGGACGCCTCTCCTACCCGGCGGCGGGCCGCGCCCGGCTCACGGTGGACGGCCCGGACCGCGTGGACGTCCTGTGGTGGGCGTACCCGCTGGTGGGCCCGGGACAGGAGCGGCTGCTGGTGCTGGCCGCCGACGCGGAAGCGCTGCGCCACGAGGGCGACGCCTCCGACCACCTGGCCGTCGAGCGCATCGCGCCCGGTTTCGCCCTGCACACCGACTTCCCCGGCGCACCGGAGCTGGCCCGCAGGCTCCCCGAGATCCTGCCCAGCATGAGCGTCGGCGAGAGCGCCCGCATCGTCGCGCAGGTTCTCGAACTGGGCTATCCCATACTGGAGTTCAGCCAGAACGACCGGGTGCCGGTGACCCCCGACTGGGGCGTGCCCCGGCGCGCCGAGCGCAAGGCCCGCCGCGAGCGGGTGGCCCGGGCGGTGGCCGCCGGAGCGCCCCTGCCCGTGATCGCGGAGGAGGACGAGCGCGAGGACCTGGAGTATGCCGCCGTACGCGAGCGACTGGAGTTCCTGAACGAGGTCAGCGGGCGCATCGGCACCTCGCTCGATCTGTCGCGGACCATCGTCGAGGTCAGCCGGGCCGTCGTGCCCCGGTTCACCGACGTCGCGGGCACCTATCTGCGCGAACAGGTCGTCGCCGGCGAGGGGTTCCCCGACGGCGTGCCCGACACGACCACCATGTGGCACCGGGTCGCTCTGGAGCACACCGACGAACCCGGCCGCTGGGACGACGTCGTGCCGGTGGGCGAGGCCATGCCCTTCCCGGCGCACACGCCGTTCTTCCAGTGCATGACCACCGGCGAGCCCGTCCTTGTGCCGCGCATCAGCGAGCAGATGGGGCACATGATCGCCGCGCAGTTCGAGAAGCGCGACATCCGCCCGCTCATCACGGGCCGCTCCATGCTGGTCGTCCCGCTGAAGGCCCGCAACGTGGTGCTCGGCTTCATGATCCTGCTGCGTCACCCGGAGCGCGTCGAGTTCAACGACATGGACCGCGCCACCGGCGCCGAACTCGCCGCCCGCGCAGGGCTCGTGCTCGACAACGCCCGCATGTACACGTACCAGGAGAACGTCGCCGAGACCCTCCAGGACAGCATGCTGCCGCACATCGCCCCGCGCATGGCAGGCTGTGACATCGCCACCCGCTATCTGCCCGGTACGCTGCTGGGGCGGGTCGGCGGCGACTGGTTCGACTCCGTCAAGCTGCCCGGCTCGCGCACCGCCCTGGTCGTCGGCGACGTCATGGGCCACGGCCTGAACTCCGCCGCGATGATGGGCCAGTTGCGCACCGCAGTCCAGACCATGGCGGCGCTCGACCTGCCGCCCGCGCAGCTCCTGCGCAACCTCGACGACCTCGCCCAGCGGCTCGGCGAGCACTACCTCGCGACCTGCCTGTACGCGGTCTACGACCCGATCGCAGGCGAGCTCCACCTCGCCAACGCGGGCCACATCCCTCCCGTGCTGGTCCGCGCCGAGGACGGCCGCAGCGATCTGCTCGACCTGCCCACCGGCGCGCCCATCGGCGTCGGAGGCGTGCCCTTCGAGGCCGTACGGATCCCGGTGGCGCCCGGCGACCGCCTGGTGATGTGCACCGACGGCCTGGTCGAGGTGCGCGGCGAGGACATCGGCGTCGGCCTCGCCACGCTCTGCGAGTCCGCCGCCCATCCGGCCGCCTCCATGGACGCCGCCTGCGACACCATCATCCGCACCCTGGGCACCCGCGGCGGCCGCAAGGACGACGTGGCCCTGCTGATGGCCCGGCTCAACGGCATCGAGCCCGAGGACGTGGCCGAGTGGCGGTTCGCGCTCGACCCGGCCGAGGCCGGCAGGGCCCGCGCCGTCGTCCGCGAACAGCTCCACGAGTGGCGCCTGAACTCCGTGGCCGACCACGCGGTGCTGATGGCCGACGAGCTCGTCACCAACGCCGTACGGCATACGCACAACCGCCAGGTCGAACTGCGCCTGGTGCGCGGCGACACCCTGCTGTGCGAGGTGGCGGACGGCGACCACACGCTGCCGACCCTGCTCAGCGCCGGGCCCACCGACGAGTTCGGGCGCGGCCTGCGGGTGGTGAGCACCCTCGCCCGCGAGTGGGGAGCCAGCCGGACGACTGCGGGCAAGACCGTGTGGTTCGAGCTGAGCCTGCCCCGACGCTGAGACCCCGCGACGCCCGGGGCAAAGGGGGCGATCGGGGTACGGAGGGGCGCACCACGGCGTACGGGTATCGAATGAGCCGTGAAGGAATGCGCGTCCCGCTTGTCGCCTCACCCCCGGCGCGGTAGACCGATCTGGCCTGCCACAACCGGCGGGCCGCCGGCACAACCTGGGGAGCGGGCATGAGCGTGACGAGTCGGTACAGGGAGGCCTGGGAGGGCTTTTGGCGAGAGGCTTCCGAGGAGCCGGGGTCGGTCTTCTGGGACGCGGAGCCCGCGCTGACCGTCGGCGTCCATCTCCCCCTGTTCGAACGGCACTTGGCGGCGCCCGGGCTGCCCCTCGTGGACCTCGGCTGCGGCAACGGAACGCAGACACGCTTCCTCGCCGACCGGTTCCCGCACGTCGTCGGCGCCGACCTCTCGGCCGCGGCGCTCGACCACGCCCGCCGCGCCGACCGGGCGGGGCAGGCCCGTTACCGGCTGTTCGACGGGTCCGAGAAGAACGACGCCGAGACGCTGCACGCCGAACTCGGTGACGCCAACGTCTATATGCGCGGAGTGCTCCACCAGTGCGAACCGGACGACCGGCAGCCGCTGGTGAACAGCCTGGCGGCCCTGGTGGGGGAGCGCGGCCGGGCCTTCGTCGTCGAACTGGCCGAAGCCGCCGGGACCGTCCTCAGGGGCCTGGCACAGAGCCCCGAAGGCCCGCCGGCGAAGCTCGCGCCGGTCTTCCGGCACGGCATCGCACCCGGCGAGGTGAGCGACGCCGCGATCCCCGACTACCTTCGCACCGCGGGCCTCACGATCCTCGCGAGCGGCGAACTCCCGCTGATCACCACCGAGTTCACGGCCGACGGCAGGCGCATCGAGCTTCCCTCGAAGTGGCTGGTGGCGGGGCGTACGGCATAGGGCGCCGCGGTTCGGTCAGTCCTGCGGGCCCCTGAGATCGAACTGCACGTCCACGACTCCCTCGACGGCCCGCACCAGGCGCGCGGCCACGGCGGCCAGGGAGGTGTCGGGGGTGTGGCCGACAAGGGTGACCACGCCCTCGCACACCTCGGCCCGGACGTTCGACGCGGGCGCCGGGAAGACGTACGCCACGACTTCCCGGTCGACCTCCTCGGCGATCTCGTCATCGTCGCGCAGGAACACCTTGAGGAGATCACCGCGGCTGACCACGCCCTGCAGCATGCCCAGCTTGTCGACGACGGGGAGCCTTTTGACCTTGGCGTGCGCCATGGTGTGCGCGGCCTGCGCGAGGGTGGCGTCCGCGTGGACGGTGAGGGCCGGGGAGGTCATCAGTTCCCCGGCGGTCAGCGCCCCGGCCTTGGCGAGATCGGCGAGGCGTTTGAGCTGGACGGCCCGGTCCGGGTCGCTGTCCCGGAACTCCTCCTTGGGCAGCAGGTCGGCCTCCGACACGACACCGACGACCCGGCCCTCGCCCTCCAGGACGGGCAGGGCGCTGACCTTCCAGTCCTGCATGACCCGGACGATCTCCTTGAAGGCCGCCCCGCGGCCGATGGCGGCGACCGTCGAGGTCATCACGTCGCTCACGATGCGCGGGCCGCCGTGCACGGGGGCTTCTCGGCCGGCCCGGTCCCCGGCTGTCGTCATCGGGGGTCACCGCTCCCGTACGGGGCGTACAGGTCCAGCAGCCTGGTCCGCGCCGACCGCAGCCGGTGCGCGAGGACGTCGCCCACCCACTGGGTCACCAGCATGCCCAGCGACGGGTCCGCCCGGCACAGCGTGCGTACCGCGGCGGCGTCGAACTCGTAGGCGCGCACCGGGCTCGTCGTCTCGGCACCCAGATGCCAGATGTGCGGGGCGAACAGCCAGGACCAGCCGAGGAGTTCGTTGTGTCCGAGCGTCTCGATGACGGCCGCGCGGCACCCGGGGACATGCATGTCGAGGGCCACGGTGCCGGTGCGGATGATCCAGAACCGGTCGGCGAGCCGACCCTCCTCGAAAAGGCGCGCCCCCTTGGGAAACGACACCTCCTGGGCGAGCTGCATCAGCCGGTCCCGGTCCTCGGCCGGCAGTACACGCAGCATGGTGGAACTTGGCGAAGTGTTCATCACGGCCCTCTTCACTCGTACGGACGCACTCGTACGGCCTGCCACTTCCAGGGTGTGCCCGACGCCCGCCGGGCGCCAGGGGCCGCCCGGCCCGGGGCGGGGGCCCGGACGGCACCCGGCCCTTGCGGTCGAATCCAAGGCCGATCGGTCCCCCGGCAGGACCAGTGACCCCTGCCGGACCACCCCCACTGCGCCGAGTCTGGAACCGGACGCGAACAGAGGAGAGGCAGATCATGAAGGCAGCGGTCGTACGAGTGTTCGGTGAGCCTCTGGTCATCGAGGAGCGCCCCGACCCGGAGCCCGGTCCCGGTCAGGTCCGTGTCCGGCTGGAGGCCTCCGGGCTGTGCCACACCGACATCCACGCCGCGCACGGCGACTGGCCGGTCAGGCCGAGCCTGCCGTTCGTCCCCGGCCACGAGGGTGTCGGCCTCGTCGAGAAGCTCGGTGAGGGGGTCACCCACCTGTCGGTCGGGCAGCGTGTGGCGGCGCCCTGGCTGGGCAGGGCCTGCGGGCGGTGCGAGCACTGTCTGTCCGGCTGGGAGACGCTGTGCGAGCAGCAGATCAACACCGGGTACGGCTGCGACGGCGGGTATGCCGAGAAGATGCTCGCCTGGGCCGACTTCGCCCAGCCGGTGCCGGAGGGTGTGGATCCGCGCGACGCGGCGCCCCTGACCTGCGCGGGTGTGACCACGTACAAGGCGCTGAAGGTCGCCGGCGTCCGGCCGGCCCAGCTCGTGGCGGTCTCCGGTATCGGCGGTCTCGGTCACCTCGCCGTGCAGTACGCGAAGATCGCCGGAGCCACCGTGGCGGCGATCGACGTGACCGACGAGAAGCTGGCCCTGGCCGCCGAGCTGGGTGCCGACCTGGTCATCGACGCCCGCAAGGAGGACGTGGGCGCCGTGCTCAAGCGGCACGGCGGTGCGCACGCCGCCCTTGCGCTCGCGGTGAACGAGTCCGCGTTCTCCGCCGTCCACTCCGGGCTGCGGCGCGGCGGGAAGCTCGTCATGGTCGCCCTGCCCGCGCACGGCACCGTCCAGGTCCCGATCTTCGACGCGGTGCTGGGCGGCACCAGCGTGATCGGCTCCATCGTCGGCACCCGGCAGGACCTCGCGGAGGTCTTCCAGCTGCACGCGGCGGGCCGCACCAGGGTCGTCCGCGAGTCGCGGCCGCTCGCCTCCGTCAACGAGTCGATCGACGAGGTGCTGCGCGGCGAGGTCAAGGCCCGCATCGTGTTCGACTTCGACACCGACTTCCACGAAGACAGGTGACGGGCCCGGAGCTGCCCGTCGCCGGTGGGTCAGAGGCTCGCCGCGTGATCGGGGACGTAGGTCTGCAGATCGCGTGGCGGGCGCTGGTAGCCGGTCGACGGGGGCCGCTCCGGCAGCTTCAGGACCGGCGGCGGCACCTCGTGGTAGGGCACGGTGGAGAGCAGATGGGCGATCGTGTTCAGCCGGGCCCGGCGCTTGTCGTCGCTCTCCACGACGAACCACGGCGCCTCCGCGATGTCCGTGTGCACCAGCATCTCGTCCTTCGCCCGGGAGTACGCCTCCCAGCGGGTGATCGACTCCAGGTCCATCGGCGACAGCTTCCAGCGCCGCGTCGGGTCCTTCAGACGGCGCCCGAACCGCTCCTGCTGCTCGGCGTCGCTCACCGAGAACCAGTACTTGCGCAGCAGGATCCCGTCCTCCACGAGCATGCGCTCGAAGAGGGGGCATTGCCGGAGGAAGAGTTGGTACTCCTCCTTGGTGCAGAAGCCCATCACATGCTCGACCCCGGCCCGGTTGTACCAGCTGCGGTCGAACAGCACGATCTCACCGGCGGCGGGCAGGTGCTCGACGTACCGCTGGAAGTACCACTGGGTGCGCTCGCGCTCGGTCGGCCTGGGAAGCGCCGCGATGCGTGCGACGCGCGGGTTGAGATGTTCCGCGACCCGCTTGATCGTGCCGCCCTTGCCGGCCGCGTCCCGGCCCTCGAACACGACGACGAGCCGGGCGCCCTCGGCCCGCACCCACTCCTGCAGCTTCACCAACTCTGTCTGCAGGCGCAGCAGTTCCCGCTCGTACACCTTGCGCGGCACTGCCGCCGCCTTCTTGCCGGCCATGCCGTCCACTTCCGTTCGATGACCTACGCGGACTTACGGAGCCCTTCATGCCCAAGGTCGAACACCCGAACAGCACCGTACTGACCGACACGGAGCTGCGCACCTTGAACGCCCACTGGCGCGCCGCCAACTACCTTGCCGCGGGCCAGATCTACCTGCTCGCCAACCCTCTCCTGACGCAGCCCCTGACGCCCGCGCACATCAAGCCCCGGCTGCTCGGCCACTGGGGCACGTCACCGGGCCTGAACCTCGTGCACACGCACCTCAACCGGGTGGTCAAGGCCCGTGGCCTGGACGCGCTGTGCGTGTGGGGGCCGGGTCACGGAGGGCCGTCCGTGCTCGCCAACTCGTGGCTGGAGGGCAGTTACAGCGAGACCTACCCGGACGTGACCCGGGACGGGGCGGGCATGGAGCGGCTCTTCAGGCAGTTCTCGTTCCCCGGCGGGGTGCCCAGCCATGTCGCGCCGGAGACGCCGGGCTCGATCCACGAGGGCGGCGAACTCGGCTATTCGCTGGCGCACGCCTACGGCGCGGCCCTCGACAATCCGGACCTGCTGGTCGCGTGCGTGATCGGCGACGGCGAGGCGGAGACCGGGCCGCTGGCCGCCTCCTGGCACTCCAACAAGTTCCTCGACCCCGTCCACGACGGCGCCGTCCTGCCGATCCTGCACCTCAACGGCTACAAGATCGCCAATCCGACGGTGCTTTCCCGCCTCCCGGAGTCCGAACTCGACGCGCTCCTGCGCGGCTACGGCCACGAGCCGATCCACGTCACCGGTGACGACCCCCTGGAGGTCCACCGTGCCATGGCCGCGGCCTTCGACGAGGCGCTGGACAAGATCGCCCTGGCGCAGCGCGCGGCCCGCCGGGAGGGCGCGACCGAGCGCGTGCACTGGCCGGTCGTCGTGCTGCGGACACCGAAGGGCTGGACCGGGCCCGCCGAGGTCGACGGTGTCCCCGTCGAGGGCACCTGGCGCGCCCACCAGGTCCCCCTGGCCGGGGTGCGCGAAAACCCCGGGCATCTGCGGCAGTTGGAGGAGTGGCTGCGCTCGTACAGGCCCGAGGAGCTGTTCGACGCGGAAGGCCGGCCCACCGCCGACGTCCTCGCCTGCGTCCCCGAGGGCCGCCGACGGCTGGGCGCCACCCCGCACGCCAACGGCGGCGTGCTCGTACGTGACCTGCCGATCCCGTCACTCGACCGGTTCGCAGTCCCCGTCGACAAGCCGGGGGCGACCCTGCACGAGCCCACCCGGATCCTCGGCGACCTCCTCGAACAGGTCATGGAGGACACCGCGGCCCGCCGCGACTTCCGTCTCGTCGGGCCCGACGAGACCGCCTCCAACCGGCTGCAGGCCGTCTTCGACGCCAGTGGCAAGGCCTGGCAGGCCCAGCACCTCCCGGTCGACGAGCACCTGGACCGGCACGGCCGGGTCATGGAGATCCTCTCCGAACACACCTGCCAGGGCTGGCTGGAGGGCTATCTGCTCACCGGGCGGCACGGCCTGTTCTCCTGCTACGAGGCGTTCGTGCACATCGTCGACTCGATGGTCAACCAGCACATCAAGTGGCTGCGAACATCACGGGAGTTGGCGTGGCGGGCCCCGATCGCCTCGCTCAACTACCTGCTCACCTCGCACGTCTGGCGTCAGGACCACAACGGCTTCTCGCACCAGGACCCCGGCTTCGTCGACCACGTCCTCAACAAGAGCCCCGAGGTCGTCCGGGTCTATCTGCCGCCGGACGCCAACACCCTGCTGTCGGTGGCGGACCACGCGCTGCGCAGCCGCGACTACGTGAACGTGATCGTCGCCGGGAAGCAGCCCTGCTTCGACTGGCTTTCCATGGACCAGGCCCGCTCCCACTGCGCCCGCGGCGCCGGGATCTGGGAGTGGGCCGGCAGCGAGAACGGCGGGGAGCCGGACGTCGTGCTGGCCTGTGCCGGCGACGTGCCCACCCAGGAGGTGCTCGCCGCCTCCGACCTGCTCCGCCGCCATCTGCCCGAACTCGCCGTACGCGTGGTCAACGTCGTCGACATGACCCGGCTGCTGCCGCGCGAGGAACACCCGCACGGGATGAGCGACTTCGAGTACGACGGGCTGTTCACCACCGACAAGCCGGTGATCTTCGCCTACCACGGCTACCCGTGGCTGATCCACCGCCTCGCCTACCGCCGCACCGGACATCGCCACCTCCACGTCCGCGGCTACAAGGAGATGGGCACCACGACCACACCCTTCGACATGGTCGTCCGCAACGACCTGGACCGCTACCGGCTGGTCATGGACGTCATCGACCGCGTTCCCGGGCTGGCCGGGCGCGCCGCAGCCGTACGCCAGCGGATGGCCGACGCCCGCACCCGCCACCACGCCTGGATCCGCGAGCACGGCACCGACCTGCCCGAGGTCGCGGACTGGACCTGGAACGCCTGAGGATCCGCGTATACACGCAGTGGCCTGCCGACGGGTCGGGCGCGGGCACATCCACGGCGATTCGTCGCGCGGGGCGGCGTACGGCGCGGGTGAGCGCGTAACGTGATACGCCATGAAGATCCTCATCAGCGCCGACATGGAGGGCGCCACCGGTGTGACCTGGCCGGCCGACGTGCTGCCCGGCACGCCGCAGTGGGAGCGGTGCCGGGCGATGTTCACCTCGGACGTCAACGCCGCGGTGCTCGGCTTCTTCGACGGCGGGGCCGACGAGGTGCTGATCAACGAGGCGCACTGGACGATGCGGAACCTGCTGCTCGAGCAGCTGGACGAGCGGGCGGAGATGCTCACCGGGCGGCACAAGGCGCTGTCCATGGTGGAGGGCGTCCAGCACGGAGACGTGGACGGCATCGCGTTCGTCGGCTACCACACGGGCGCGGGCATGGAGGGCGTGCTCGCGCACACGTATCTCGCCAACTCCATCACCGGGGTGTGGGTCGACGACGTGCGGGCCAGCGAGGGACTGCTCAACTCCCATGTCGTCGCCGAGTACGGCGTGCCCGTCGTGCTGGTCACCGGCGACGACCTGGCGTGCGACGACGCGCTCGGATACGCGCCCGAGGCGCTGAAGGTCGCGGTCAAGGACCATGTGTCGCGGTACGCGGCGGTGTGCCGCACCCCGGCCAGGACCGCCGCCGAGATCCGGTCCGCCGCGAAGGCGGCCGCCGAGCTGGCGGTCCGTCATGAACCGGTGCGGGGCGGCCCGTTCACCGTGGCGCTGGAGTTCGACGCCGAGCATCTGTCGATGGCGGCCACCGTCGTGCCGGGCGTCCGGCGCGTCGGCGAGCGCAAGGTGGCGTACAGCAGCGGGACCATGTACGAGGGCATCCGCACCTTCAAGGCGGTCACCACGATCGTCTCGGCCGCGGTGGAGGAGCAGTATGGCTGACGGGCAGGCGCTGGACGAGGTCGTGACGTTCACCTCCGACCTCATCCGCATCGACACCACCAACCGGGGCGGCGGGGACTGCCAGGAGCGGCCCGCGGCCGAGTACGCGGCCGCGCGGCTGGCCGAGGCGGGCCTGCAGCCGACCCTCCTGGAACGCACAGGGGGCCGCACCAACGTCGTCGCGCGCATCGAGGGCACCGACCCCTCGGCGGACGCGCTGCTCGTCCACGGGCATCTGGACGTGGTGCCCGCCGAGGCGCGGGACTGGAGCGTGCACCCGTTCTCCGGGGAGATCCGCGACGGGGTCGTGTGGGGCCGGGGCGCGGTCGACATGAAGAACATGGACGCGATGATCCTCGCCGTCGTCCGGGCCTGGACGCGCGAAGGAGTACGCCCCCGGCGGGACATCGTCATCGCCTTCACCGCCGACGAGGAGGCGAGCGCCGAGGACGGGTCGGGCTTTCTCGCCGACCGGCACCCCGGACTGTTCGAGGGCTGCAGCGAGGGCATCAGCGAATCGGGGGCGTTCACGTTCCACGACGGCGGCGGACGACAGCTCTACCCGATCGCGGCCGGCGAGCGCGGCACGGGCTGGCTGAAGCTCACCGCCCGCGGCCGTGCCGGACACGGCTCCAAGGTGAACCGGAGCAATGCGGTGGTGCGGCTGGCCGCCGCGATCGCCCGCATCGGCGCCCACGAGTGGCCGCTTCGGCTCACCCCTACCGTGCGCGCGGCCCTCACCGAACTCGCCGCGCTCTACGGCATCGACGCGGACCTCGACGACGTGGACGGCCTCCTGGCGAAGCTCGGCCCGGCCGCCTCGCTCGTCGAGGCGACCGTACGCAACAGCGCCAACCCGACCATGCTGAACGCCGGTTACAAGATCAATGTGGTTCCCGGGGAGGCTGTCGCCCACGTGGACGGCCGATATCTGCCCGGCGGCGAGGACGAGTTCCGCACGACCCTTGACCGGCTCACCGGACCCGACGTGGAGTGGGAGTTCCACCATCGCGAGGTGGCCCTCCAGGCGCCGGTGGACTCGGTGACGTACGCGCGAATGCGGGCCGCCGTCGAGGAGTTCGCGCCGGAGGGGCACGTGGTGCCGTACTGCATGTCGGGCGGTACGGACGCCAAGCAGTTCTCGCGCCTCGGCATCACCGGCTACGGGTTCGCGCCGCTGAAGCTGCCGGAGGGCTTCGACTACCAGGCCCTCTTCCACGGCGTCGACGAGCGGGTCCCGGTCGAGGCGCTGCACTTCGGTGTCCGCGTCCTCGACCGCTTTCTGCGCACGGCCTAGGGGAAGTTGGGGGAGATGACTGAGACGTTGCCCTACGGTGCGTGGCCCTCGCCCATCGACGCGGCACTCGCCGCCGCGCACGACGGGTACCCCGAGTTCGTCGGCTTCGTCGGCGAGGAGGTGTGGTGGAGCGAGCCGCGGCCCACGGAGGGCGGGCGGCGCACGCTCGTCAGACGCGCGGCCGACGGCACGCAGGAGTCGGTCCTGCCCGCCCCGTGGAACGTGCGCAGCCGGGTCATCGAGTACGGCGGGCGGCCCTGGGCCGGGGTCATGGGAGCCGAAGGGCCGCTCGTGGTCTTCGTGAACTTCGCCGACCAGCGGCTGTACGCCTACGAGCCCGAATCCGCGGCGGGGCCCGGGTCCGAGCCGCGGCCGCTGACGCCGGTGTCCCCGGTGGGGGGCGGACTGCGCTGGGTGGACCCGCAGTTGCGTCCCGAGCGGGGCGAGGTCTGGTGCGTGCTGGAGGAGTTCACCGGGGACGCGCCGACCGACCTGCGACGGGTCCTCGCCGCCGTACCCCTGGACGGATCGGCCGCCCAGGAACGGGACGCGGTGCGCGAACTCTCCGACGGACGGCACCGGTTCGTCACCGGCCCCCGGCTGTCCCCCGACGGGCGGCGCGCGGCCTGGCTCGCCTGGGACCACCCGCGCATGCCGTGGGACGGTACGGAACTGGTCGTCGCGGACGTGACCCCGGACGGGAACCTGCGCCGGCCGCGCACGGTGGCCGGCGGTCCCGACGAGTCGATCGCCCAGGCGGACTGGGGCGTGGACGGCTCGCTCCTGCACGTCAGCGACCGCACCGGCTGGTGGAACCTGTACCGCGACGGCCAGCCGCTGTGTGCCCGCGACGAGGAGTTCGGCGGGCCGTTGTGGAAGATCGGGCACCGGTGGTTCGCGCCCCTGGAGGACGGGCTGATCGCCGTCGTGCACGGCCGGGGCGCCACCGCGCTCGGCATACTCGACCCGGAGAGCGGCGAACTCGTCGACGCGGCAGGCCCCTGGACCGAGTTCGCCCCGACGCTCGCCGTGCACGGCAGCCGTGTCGTGGGCGTCGGAGCCAGCCCCCGCAGCGCCCACGAGGTCGTCGAACTGGACGCCCGCACCGGGCGCGCCCGGGTGATCGGCGCCGCGCACGACGACCCGGTGGACCCCGCGTACTACCCGGAACCGCAGATCCGCACCTTCACCGGGCCGGCAGGCCGCGAGATCCATGCGCACATCTACCCGCCGCACCACCCCACGCTGGTCGCCGCCGGCGACGAACTGCCGCCGTACGTCATCTGGGCGCACGGCGGCCCGACCGGCCGCGCACCGCTCGTCCTCGACCTGGAGATCGCCTACTTCACCTCGCGTGGCATCGGTGTCGCCGAGGTCAACTACGGCGGCTCGACCGGGTACGGGCGGGAGTACCGCAACCGGCTGCGCGAGCAGTGGGGTGTCGTCGATGTCGAGGACTGCGCGGCCGTCGCGCTCGCCCTCGCCGACGAGGGCACCGCCGACCGCGGGCGGCTCGCCGTCCGGGGCGGCAGCGCGGGCGGCTGGACCACTGCCGCCTCCCTCGCCGCCACCGACGTCTACGCCTGCGGCACGGTCCTCTACCCGATCCTCGACCTCGCCGGCTGGGGCACGGGGGAGACCCATGACTTCGAGTCCCAGTACCTGGAGACTTTGGTGGGCCCGCTCGCCGAGGTGCCGGGCCGGTACGCGGAGCGGTCGCCCGCCGAGCACGCCGACCGTGTCACCGCACCGTTCCTGCTGCTCCAGGGCCTCGACGACCCGATCTGCCCGCCCGTGCAGTGCGAGCGGTTCCTCGCCAGGATGGCGGGGCGCGGCGTGCCGCACGCCTACCTGACCTTCGAGGGCGAGGGGCACGGCTTCCGCAGGGCGGAGACCATGGTGCGGGTCCTGGAGTCCGAACTCTCGCTGTACGCCCAGGCCTTCGGGCTGAACCCGCCCGGCATCCCGACGCTGGAGCTGGTCAAGTGACCGCGCCCCTCGACAGCCTTGTCCAAGTAAGTGCATTTGCGAAGAGGTTGGAGCACACCCGGTGAAGCCCCTCGTCAGACCCGCCCGCCTCGCCCCCGGCGCCCGCGTGGCCGTCGTCGCGCCCAGTGGGCCCGTCCCCGAGGAGCGGCTGGAGGCCGGCCTCGACCTGCTGCGCGGCTGGGACCTCGACCCGGTGGTCGCGCCCCATGTCCTGGACCGTCATGCCGCGTTCGACTACCTCGCAGGCCGGGACGCCGACCGTGCCGCCGACTTCCAGGCCGCCTGGTGCGACCCGGGCGTGGACGCCGTGCTGTGTGCCCGCGGCGGCTACGGCGTGCAGCGGATGGTCGACCTCCTCGACTGGGACGCGATCCGCGCGGCCGGACCCAAGGTGCTCATCGGGTTCAGCGACATCACGGCGCTGCACGAGGCCTTCGCGACCCGCGTCGGACTGGTCACCCTGCACGGGCCGATGGCAGCCGGTATCGACTTCATCAAGAACGCGCGGACGCAGGACCACCTGCGGGCCACGCTCTTCGAACCCGAGACCGTACGCACGATCACGTCCGCCCGCCCCGGCGCCGCGCTGGTGCCCGGCCGCGCGCACGGCGTCCTCCTCGGCGGCTGCCTGTGCCTGCTCGCCGCGGACCTGGGCACCCCGCACGCCCGGACCTCCGCGCGCGGCGGCCTGCTGTGCCTGGAGGACGTGGGCGAGGAGACCTACCGTCTGGACCGGTACCTCACCCAGCTCCTGCGGGCCGGATGGCTCGACGGGGTCGCCGGGATCGTGCTCGGCTCATGGGCGCAGTGTGACGCGTACGCGCAGGTGCGGGCGTTGCTCGCCGACCGGCTCGGCGGGCTCGGGGTGCCGGTCGTCGAGGAGTTCGGGTTCGGGCACTGCGAGGGCGGACTGACGATCCCGTTCGGTGCGGCGGCGGAACTGGACGCGGACGCCGGGACGTTGACGCTGGAGGAACCCGCGCTGCGGTGAGGGCCCGGGGCGGGATCCCGGGCGGCGGATCTCACTGAATCCTCGTCAAGAAACCTGCGGCACGGTGATTGACCGCCGTCTGACACGTGTCACAGCATGACTACCGGTCGGTAATCGGGTTGCCCTCAGCGTGGAGGTCTCTGTGTCCCGTCGTTCTCGTGTGCGCAGATCCCGTACGTCACTCGCCCTCGCCCTCGGCGCCGCACTGGCGGCTCCCCTCGCGGTCGCCGCACCCGCGGCCGCGGCGCAGGACGGTCAATACACCGTCACAGCACTGAAGTTCACCGTCGAGACGGGCGGGCGGACCTGCACGGTCGACGCCGACCTGTACCGGCCCGCAGGGCTGGACCGCGACCACACCGCGCCCGCGGTCCTCGCCACCAACGGCTTCGGCGGCAGCAAGTCGGACGGTTCGACGGACGCGATCGGCAAGGCGTTCGCGGCCCGCGGCTACGTCGGACTCGTCTACTCCGGCCTGGGATTCGGCAGGTCTGGCTGCCTGATCTCGCTCGACGACCCGCGCATCGACGGCGTGGCCGCCTCCCGGCTCGTCGACTTCCTCGCGGGCACCCGGGCCGCCGACGACGGCACCAGGGCCGACTTCGTCACCCGGGACGGCAAGGGCGACCCCCGGGTCGGCATGATCGGCGGCTCCTACGGCGGCGCCGTCCAGCTGGCCACCGCCGCCGTGGACCACCGCGTCGACGCGCTCGTCCCGATGATCACCTGGAACAACCTGGCGTACGCCCTCGACCCCAACAACGCCGCCGGCGCCGGACCCGTGCCCGGAGCCTTCAAGTGGCAGTGGACCAACGGCTTCTACCTGATCGGGGAGAGCCAACCCATCACGGTGCCGGGCCTCGACCCCTCCCGCATCAACTCCCTCGACTGCCTGCACTTCATCAGCGACGCCTGCGCCACCATCCGCACCCTCAACTCCGGTGCCTATCCGGCCGAGCGGACCCGCCGACTGCTCGACTACGCGCACAGTGTGTCCCCGGTCTCCTACCTGCGCGGCGTACGCGCGCCCACCCTGCTGGTCCAGGGGCAGACCGACAGCCTCTTCAACCTCAACGAGGCGACGGCGACGTACCGGACGCTGAAAGCGCAGGGCACCACCACGAAGATGATCTGGCAGTCCTGGGGGCACAGCGGCGGACGCAACGACCCGGCGAGCGGCGAACTCAACCTGGCCCAGGGCAACTTGGAGACCAGCTACGTCGGACGGCGGATCCTCGACTGGTTCGACCGCTACCTCCACCACGACAAGCACATCCGCACGGGACCCGCCTTCGCGTACTACCGCGACTGGATCACCGACCCGAACAGCACCTACGCCACCGCCCGACAGGTGCCCGCGGCCGACCGGAAGCTCTACCTCTCCGGTGACGGCAAACTCGTCGACAACCGCAAGAAGATCGCGCGCGGCAGCCGTGAATACCACAACCTGCTGGTGCCCACGAGCCACTCGGAGAGCTCCCTCGCCGGACTGGTCGGACTGCCCGACCCGGCGCCGTACGACACCGAGGGCACCTACCTCGGATGGACGAGCGAGCCGCTGACCGGGCCGCTCGACGTCGTGGGCGCGCCCAGGGTCAGCCTCAGGGTCCTCTCGCCGACGGCCGAGCGCGTACAGCACTCCGGCGACGCGGCGGACAAGCTGGTCCTCTTCGCCAAGCTGTACGACGTGGCACCCGACGGCACGAAGACGCTGGTCCACCGGCTGGTGGCGCCGGTGCGGGTGCCGGACGTGACGAAGCGGTTCACCGTCACCCTGCCGGGGATCGTGCACCGGTACGAGACCGGGCACCGGCTCGACCTGGTCGTCGCGGCCAGCGACGACGCGTACTTCGGGAACAAGGGCGTGAAGCCGGTGACGATCACCAGCTCGCCCAAGGACACCGGCGTACTGGAGCTCCCAGTGGCCGGCGACTGAGGCGGATCACCCGCAGGAGCCTCCCACCGCGCGCACCGCGCACTTCGGGCTCATGCTGAGCGCATGAGCCCGAAGATCTCCGAAAACGCCGGTGCGAGCGGCGGCAAGGGCGCCGGCGGGCTGCTGACGCCCACCCGGGTCGCCGTCGCCGCGCTGGCCGTCCTCGCCCTGGTCTTCATCTTCGAGAACACCCGCAGCACCAAGATCCGGCTGCTGATCCCGGAAGTGACCATGCCCTTGTGGATGGCGCTGCTCGGCACGGCGGTCATCGGCGCGCTGTGCGGGGTGTACTTCGTGAGGCGACGACGCTGACGCAGGCGCGGGCGACGGCGTCGGCACGGGCCCGCGTACTGTGGCCGGATGTCTGAGACCGACGCCCGTTACCTCGCCGAAGGCTCCCGCGTGGGCATACGCCTCTTCACCTATGAGGACGGCACCGAGTTCACCGCCCGGGCCCGGGAGAGCAAGGAACTGCACCAGCCCTGGCTGTTCCCGCCCACCAGCGGCCCCGGCTACGCCGCGTACGCGCAGCGGGTGATCGAGGACCGCACGCGGGCCGGGTTCCTGGTCTGCGAACGGGACGGCGGGGCCATCGCCGGGTTCATCAGCGTCAGCAACATCGTCGAGGGCGCCTTCCTGAACGGCACCCTGGGGTACGGCGCCTTCGCGCATGCCGCAGGACGCGGGCTGATGAGCGAGGGGCTCGGCCTCGTCGTCCGGTACGCCTTCTGCGCGATGGGGCTGCACCGGCTGGAGATCAACGTGCAGCCGGGCAACGCCGCCTCCATCGCGCTCGCCCGGCGCTGCGGCTTCCGGCTGGAGGGATTCTCGCCCGACTTCCTCCACATCGACGGCGCCTGGCGCGACCACGAACGGTGGGCCCTCACCGCCGACATGGTGCGCGCATGAGTCCGGCGGCCGGGCACCGGTGGCCCGGCGGCGACGTGGCCGCCTTTGCGCAATCCTGACCGGATCCTGACCGGGAGAGACCCTGGTCAGGTACTCCCGGACGAGGTTGCATGGTCGATGTGACGACGATCCGACGTGACGTACTGACCCTGCCCGCGGCGGAGTTGGGCCCTGCCAACCCCCTGCCGCCGCTGCGGCCCCTCGACGAGATGCACCGCATCGACGACCGGGACCGCGCGAGCCTGCCGCGCGACATGGCCCGGCAGATCGGCTACGCGCCCCTGCACAGCGTCCTGCCCGAGCGCGTCAAGGACGGGTACGGGCGACGGCGCGAGCCGCGCGGGATCGACACGATCGTCATCGAGAACGACCGGCTGCGGGCGGTGGTGCTGCCCGGCCTCGGCGGCCGTGTCGCCTCCCTGCTGCACAAGCCCACCGGGCGTGAACTCCTCTACCGCAACCCGGTGCTCCAGCCCGCCTGCTTCGCGCTCAACGGCGCCTGGTTCTCCGGCGGCATCGAGTGGAACATCGGCGCCACGGGCCACACCACCCTGTCCTGCTCACCCGTGCACGCCGCCCGCGTTCCCGCCCCCGACGGCGGTGAGATGCTGCGCCTGTGGGAGTGGGAGCGGCTGCGCGACCTGCCCTTCCAGGTCGACCTGTGGCTGCCCGAAGGCTCCGACTTCCTCTACGTCGGCGTCCGCATCCGCAACCCGCACGAGAGGCCCGCGCCCACCTACTGGTGGTCCAACATCGCCGTGCCCGAGGAACGCCGGGTGCTCGCCCCCGCCGAAGAGGCCTGGCACTTCGGATACGAGCGTCAGCTGCGCCGGGTGCCCGTCCCCCGGTACGACGGCACCGACCGCACATACCCGCTGAACAGCACCTTCCCCGCCGACTACTTCTACGAGGTGCCCGACGGGCAGCGCCGCTGGATCGCCGCGCTCGACGACGCGGGCGACGGTCTCGTGCAGACGTCGACCGACGTGCTGCGCGGCCGCAAGCTGTTCGTCTGGGGCGCGGGACCCGGCGGACGCCGCTGGCAGGAGTGGCTCACCGAGCCCGGCACCGGCGGCTACTGCGAGATCCAGGCCGGGCTCGTGCGCACGCAGTTGGAGCACGTACGGCTCGACGCGGAGAGCGAGGTGTCCTGGCTGGAGGCGTACGGGCCGCTGAGCGCGGACGCACCGGCCGTGCACGGGCCGGACTGGACGGCGGCGCGCGCGGAGGTCGAGGGACGGTTGCAGTCCGCGCTGCCCCGGGCCGCCGTCGAGGCCGCGTACGACGCGTGGAAGCCGTACGCGGACACCGAACCCGGCGAGACACTGGCCGTCGGCTCCGGCTGGGGCGCCCTCGAAGTGCTGCGCGCCGGCCACAAGTTGCCGGGCACCCCCTTCGAGGAGTCCACACTCGGCGAGGCGCAGGCGCCCTGGCTCGAACTGCTGCGCTCAGGCGACTTCCCCGAGCCGCGCCGGGTCGGGCCGCCCGGGGAGACCCTCGTCGCGACGCACTGGCGGGACATGCTGGAGACGGCGCCCGCCAAGCCGCTCACCGAGTACCACCTCGGCGTCGCCCAGTGGCACGCCGGAGACCTCGCGCAGGCCGTGCGCAGCTGGGAGCGCGCCCTCGAACTCGCCCCCTCCCTCTGGCCGTTGCTGCGCTGCCTGGCCGTCGCCGACCTGGAGGCCGGCAACAGGGAGCGGGCCGCCGAACGGTACGCCGACGCCTTCGACGACCTGTGTCAGGAGCGCCGCGACCACGGGGAGGCATGGACGGCGGCCACGGCCGCACTCGGGCGCGAGGCCATGGCCGCGCTGCTCGCGGTGCGGCGGGTGGGGGACGCGAGGGGCGTGTGGGAGCGGCTGCGGCCCGCCACGCGCTCGGGGGGGCGATTCAGGCTGATCGAGGCCGAGTTGCTTCTCGCGGAGGGCGACCGGGATGCCGCGCGGGCCGTCTTCGACGCGGGGTTCGAGGTGGCCGATCTCCGGGAGGGTGCGGAGGCGATCAGCGACCTGTGGGCACGGTTGACGCAGGAGCCGCTGCCGGGGCGGTACGACTTCCGGATGCGGCCGCAGCCGGGTGTCTAGCCCCTCCGTCAGGCCCCCCGGTCCACGTACTCGAACACACTGCCGTCCGGATGCATCGCGATGAGGTTGCGGCCCGCCGGGGTGGCGAGCGGGCCCGCCAGAATGCGGGCGCCCGAGTCGCCGAGGACCTGGTGGGCCTCGTCGACGTCCTTGACGGCGATGGTGGCGGCGACCTTGCGCAGGATCTCCAGCTCGGCCTCGGGCCCGCTCATCAGCAGGAAACAGCCGACCGCGGCCACCGAGACGCCACCTCGTTCGAAGCGCAGGGCGCGGCCGCCTGCCAGTCTCTCGTAGAAGGGCACCGAAGCCTCCAGGTCGTCGACGCAGATCCGCAGCGTGGCTCCCAGAATCTCCATGAGGACAAGCCTAGTTGGGGCCGGCCGACGACGAGATCGTTTCGGGCGGATCGCATGCCCGCGCCGTGCCCCGGCCCACGAGTGACCGTGAACCCCGCCGGTCCGGCACCGACGGCACCCGGTGCGTAACGCGCAGTGCGGCGGGTACTCGGCCGGTGGCGTCCTGGTGATCCTCGCGGTGACCGTCGACCAGATCTCCCGGAAGAAGTCCCGATGACCGCCACCTCCTCCCCCACTCCCGTGCTGCAGGCC
>NZ_JBEXDZ010000039.1:0-63218 GCF_040606085.1 Streptomyces sp. NPDC005485
GGCGGCGCCGACCAGCGCGAGCGCGGCCTCCGGGCCCGGGCAGGTCACCTCCAAAGAGGAGGAGCGGCCCGGCTCGGTCAGCGAGCCGTGCGCCAGGAACGCCCCGCGCCAGGCGGCCTCGGCATCGCAGGTGGCCCCCGAGACCACCTGCGGGGGCAGCCCGCGGATCGGACGGCCGCGGCCGTCGACGAGCCCGGTCTGGCGGGCCAGCTGGTCACCGCCCGCGACCACGCGGACGACGTAGCGGGAGCCGCGGCGCAGTCCGCCGGGCGCCATCACGATCAGTTCCGAGCTGTGGCCGAAGATCTCCAGGATGTCCCGCTTGAGCCGACGGGCCGCCATCGCCGTGTCCAGCTCCGCCTCGATCACAATGCGCCCGCTCACCAGGTGAAGGCCGCCCGCGAACCGCAGAATGGCGGAGACCTCCGCTTTTCTGCAGCAGGTCCGGGTGACGGGGAGCCGGGAGATCTCGTCCTTCACCGCTGCCGTCATCGCCATGGGCCGATCCTTCCATGCATCCGAAAAATACGGTCGTACGCGGCGGCCAACAGCTCCGGGTCGTGCCGCGGAGATCCGTCGGTCCGGGCCACCGGCGCCAGCTCGACCGCCGCTCCGAACCGCTTGGCGGCATCCGTGAGCGACTCCTGATCGGGCACGGCGGCCTCGTCGGCCAGCACCACGTCCAGGGCGAGTTTAGGGGCGTGTCGTCCCAAAACCTCCAAATGACGCTGCGGGGAGAAGCCATCGGTTTCTCCGGGCTGCGGGGCGAGGTTCAGCGAGAGCACCCGGCGCGCCTTCGTCTGGGTGAGGGCGTCGAGCAGTTCGGGCACCAGCAGATGCGGGATCACCGAGGAGAACCAGGAGCCGGGGCCGAGCACCACCCAGTCCGCGTCGAGGACCGCCGCGACGGCCTCCGGCACGGCGGGCGGGTCGTGCGGTACGACGTGCACGGACTGCACCTCGCCCGGTGTGAGGGCGACGGTGGCCTGGCCGCGCACGGTGTCCACGTCGTCCGGCCGCTCCGGGTCGTGGCCCTTGACCAGCGCCTGGAGCTCCAGGGGTACGGCTGACATGGGCAGGACCCGGCCGTGGGCGCCCAGCAGCCTGCCGACCAGGTCCAGGGCCTGGACGTGGTCGCCGAGCTGCTCCCACAGGGCGACGATCAGCAGGTTGCCGACCGCGTGCTCGTGCAGGTCGCCCTGGGACTGGAAGCGGTGCTGGATGACGCGGGCCCAGGTCTGGCCCCAGTCGTCGTCGCCGCACAGCGCGGCCAGGGCCTTGCGCAGATCGCCGGGCGGCAGCACGCCCAGCTCGTCGCGCAGGCGCCCGCTGGAGCCCCCGTCGTCGGCCACGGTGACGACGGCGGTGAGGTCGCCGGTGATCCGGCGCAGCGCGGCGAGCGAGGCGGACAGCCCCATGCCGCCGCCGAGGGCGACGACCTTGGGCTGGGCGCCGCGGCGGCGCGGTTTCCCGCCGCGCGCCGCGGAGGTCCTGCCCGCAGTCCCCTCGGGGGTCACGCGGCGCAGCCTGCTCAGCCGCAGAGCGGCACGTCCGGTCATTCGCGACCCATGTCCCTGTGGACGACCACGGTCTCCACGCCCTGGGAGGCGAGACGGGCGGCGAGCTTCTCGGAGGTGGCCACCGAGCGGTGCTTGCCGCCGGTGCAGCCGACCGCGATGGTCACATAGCGCTTGCCCTCGCGGCGGTACCCGGCGGCGATGAGCTGGAGCAGCTCGGCGTAGCGGTCGAGGAACTCCTTGGCCCCGGGCTGGTTGAAGACGTACGCCGCGACCTCCTCGTTGAGGCCGGTGAAGGGGCGCAGCTCCGGGACCCAGTGCGGGTTGGGCAGGAAGCGCATGTCCACGACCAGGTCGGCGTCGACCGGCAGGCCGTACTTGAAGCCGAAGGACATGACGGTGGCCCGCAGCTCGGGCTCCTCCTCGCCGGCGAACTGCGCGTCCATCTTGGCGCGCAGCTCGTGCACGTTGAGGCTGGAGGTGTCGATGACCAGGTCGGCGTCGCCGCGCAGCTCGCGCAGCAGCTCGCGCTCGGCGTCGATGCCGTCGACGATGCGGCCGTCGCCCTGGAGCGGATGCGGGCGTCGCACGGACTCGAAGCGGCGCACCAAGGCCTCGTCGGAGGACTCCAGGAAGACGATCCGCCGGGTGACGTGCTTGGACGCCAGGTCGGCGAGCGAGTCGCGGAGGTTGTCGAAGAAGCGGCGGCCGCGGACGTCGACGACGACGGCGATCCTCGCCACGTTGCCCTGGGAGCGGGCGCCGAGCTCCACCATGGTGGGGATCAGCGCGGGCGGCAGGTTGTCGACGACGAACCAGCCAAGGTCCTCCAGGCACTTGGCGGCCGTCGACCTGCCCGCTCCGGACATCCCGGAGATGATCACCAGCTCGGGGATCGCCGCCTCCGGCACGCCGGCCGTCTCCACTGTCGTGCTCTCCTGTGCTTCCTGCGTGCCGTCGTCGGCCTGCGCTTCCTGTTGCTGTGGTTCTTGTTCCTGGCGTTCGTTCTCGTTCATGTCTCCTGCCCCCGTCGCTCGTCCGGGGCACCCGCGGTCACGGGTGCCCCCTCGGAACCCGCCGTCGTCTCGGGTTCGTCGTCTTCCATGATCTCTCCAGTCGCCGTGTTCACGGCGGGCGCGGCCGGGGCCGCCTGGGCGAGGGCCACGGCGATGGTCTCGGCCGTCTTACGGCCTATGCCGGGGACCTCGCAGATCTGGTCGATTGTCGCGGATCGCAGCTTTTTCACCGAACCGAAGTGCTTGATCAGCGCCTGTTTGCGAGTCTCACCGAGTCCCGGTACGTCATCCAGGGGGCTCGCCCGGAAACGCTTGGCCCGCTTGGCGCGCTGGTAGGTGATCGCGAAGCGGTGGGCCTCGTCGCGGACGCGCTGCAGGAGGTACAGGCCCTCGCTGGTGCGCGGCAGGACCACCGGATCGCCCTCCTCGGGCAGCCAGACCTCCTCCAGGCGCTTGGCGAGGCCGCAGACGGCGATGTCGTCGATGCCGAGCTCGTCGAGGGCCTTCTTGGCGGCCGCGACCTGCGGCTGACCGCCGTCGACGACGACGAGCTGCGGCGGGTAGGCGAACCGCTTGGGGCGGCCTTCGTCGTCCTTCAGCTCGTCCACCTCCCCGTCCGTCCACTCGCCGGTCTTCTCCTTGTCGGCGAGATAGCGCCGGAAGCGGCGGGTGATCACCTCGTGCATCGAGCGGACGTCGTCCTGCCCCTCGAAGCCCTTGATCTGGAAGCGCCGGTACTCGCCCTTGCGCTGCAGCCCGTCCTCGAAGACCACCATCGAGGCCACGACGTCGTCGCCCTGGAGGTGCGAGATGTCGTAGCACTCGATCCTGAGGGGGGCGCTGTCCAGGTCGAGGGCCTCGGCGATCTCCTCCAGGGCGCGCGAGCGGGTGGTCAGGTCGGAGGCGCGCTTGGTCTTGTGCAGGGCGAGCGACTGGAGCGCGTTGCGCCGCACGGTCTCCATGAGCGCCTTCTTGTCGCCGCGCTGCGGGATGCGAAGGGACACGTTGGATCCGCGGCGCCCGGTCAGCCACTCCTGGACCGGCTCGACGGGGTCGGGCAGCGCCGGGACGAGCACCTCCTTCGGTACGGAGTCGCCCGTCTCCTCTCCGTAGAGCTGCTGCAGCGCGTGCTCGACGAGGTCGCCGGTGGTGACGGCCTCCACCTTGTCGGTGACCCAGCCGCGCTGGCCGCGCACCCGTCCGCCGCGTACGTGGAAGATCTGCACGGCGGCTTCCAGCTCGTCCTCGGCAAGGGCGATCAGGTCGGCGTCGGTCGCGTCGGCGAGGACGACCGCGCTCTTCTCCATGGCCTTCTTCAGGGCCTCGATGTCGTCGCGCAGCCGAGCCGCCCGCTCGTACTCCATCTCCTCGGCCGCGTCCGTCATCTGCTTCTCCAGACGGCGGATGTACGTGCCCGTCCGCCCGGCCATGAAGTCGCAGAAGTCCTCGGCCAGATCCCGGTGTTCGTCGGCGGAGACGCGCTCGACGCAGGGGGCCGAGCACTTGCCGATGTAGCCGAGCAGGCAGGGGCGGCCGGTGCGGGCGGCGTTCTTGAACACACCGGCGGAACAGGTGCGGACGGGGAAGACGCGCAGCAGCAGGTCGACGGTGTCGCGGATGGCCCAGGCGTGGCCGTACGGGCCGAAGTAGCGCACGCCCTTGCGTTTGTGGCCGCGCATCACCTGGACGCGCGGGAACTCCTCGTTCATCGTCACCGCGAGGTACGGATAGCTCTTGTCGTCGCGGTACTTGACGTTGAACCGGGGGTCGTACTCCTTGATCCAGGAGTACTCCAGCTGAAGTGCCTCGACCTCCGTGGACACGACGGTCCACTCCACCGACGCCGCCGTGGTGACCATCGTGCGGGTGCGCGGGTGGAGGTTCGCCAGGTCCTGGAAGTAGTTGGCCAGGCGCTGGCGCAGGCTCTTCGCCTTCCCGACGTAGATCACCCGGCGGTGGTCGTCGCGGAATTTGTAGACCCCGGGAGAGTCCGGGATCTGTCCCGGCCTGGGGCGGTAGCTGGAGGGATCGGCCATGTCACACACCCTACTGGCGAGGGCTGACACCGCGTCGGCCTCCCGGCCCGCCCTGTGGACAGCGCCGTACGGACCTGCGAACCGACCTGCGAAGGTGCCTGGCCGTGGCCTAGCGGGACTCCAGGAACTTCAGTACGGCGAGGACCCGGCGGTGGTCGTCCGGCTCCTCCTGGAGGTGCAGCTTCCCGAGGATGCTGCGGACGTGCTTCTCGACGGTGCCCTCGGTGACCCACAGCCGGCGGCCGATGCCGGCGTTGGAGCGTCCCTCGGCCATCAGCGCCATGACCTCGCGCTCCCGGGAGCTGAGGAAGGACAGCGGGTCGTCGCGGCGCCGTGCCGAGACGAGCTCCGCGACGAGTGAGGGGTCGATGACCGAGCTGCCCCGGCGGATCCGGTCGAGCGTCTCGATGAACTCGTCCACGACGGTGATCCGGCTCTTGAGGAGATAGCCGACCCCGCTGCCGCCGGAGAGCAGCTCCAGGGCGTCCTCGACCTCGATGAACGCCGACAGGACGAGGATCCCGGTGCCGGGATGGCGCTCGCGGATGGTGCGGGCCGCCTTCAGGCCCTCGGTCGAGTGGTTCGGCGGCATTCTTATGTCGATGATCGCGAGGTCCGGGCGTTCGCCGGTGACCAGCTCCAGGAGGCCCGCGGCGTCGCCTGCCTGGCCCGCGACCTCGTAGCCGACGCGTTCGCACAGGCTGGCCAGGCCCTCTCTCAGCAGTACGTCGTCGTCGGCGAGGACAACCCGCCCCCGATCGGACCGCTGCGCTGCGTCCATGGCTCCCCCTGTCCGCTGTGCCCGCCCCTGCGAGGCCTGCCACTGGCGGCCTTCCGGACGGGGAACTTACGGCTAGCCGGAAGCCTAGTTGGGGGCTGGCCGTGACGACACCGGGACGTTTCACAGCCATGCTGGAAGCAGTGCGGTACATGTGGACCCGTCGCCTCGGGGCGAGGGGCGAGGGTCATCGGGCGAAAGGCTGCGGGAGATGCGGCGGACACGGATCGAGAAGCCACGGCGATCGACCCGTGTCCGCCGTGAAACGGACGACACGCTCTCCCTCCGTGCCCTCCTGGACCCGAGGGACCCGGCGATCGTGCGCGCCAAGCGCCACCCGGACGCATCTCACGACGGGAACGGCCGCCGTTCCTAGTTCCTAAGTGCCGCCCTTTCTGGTGCCGCTCTTCCCGGGTCATGCCTGTGTCCCCGGCTCCCGCAGCGGCAGCCGTACGTCCAGGGTCGTGCCCCGGCCCGGCGGGCTGGTGACGGTCAGGCGGCCGCCGATCGCCTCGACACGGTCGGTGAGTCCGATGAGGCCCGAACCGCCGCCGGGCTCCGCTCCCCCGACACCGTCGTCGTGGACGGTCAGCTCCAGGACGCCGTCGACGACCTCGGCCGCGACGTGCACCACGGTGGCGCGCGCGTGCTTGGCGGCGTTGTTGAGGCACTCCGAGGCCACGTAGTAGGCGGCAACCTCCAGCGGCTCGGGGAGACGGCGCTCCGGCAGCCGCAGGGCGAGTTCCACGGGTACGGCGGAGCGGCGGGCCAGGGCGCGCAGCGCGGGGCCCAGTCCGCCGGTGGAGAGGATGGCCGGGTGGATGCCGCGGGACACCCGGAGCAGGTCCTGGAAGGCGTCGTCGAGGCCCTTGCTCACATGGTCGAGCTGGAGGGCGAGTTCGGACGAGTGGTCCTCCAGCATCGACTCGGCCGTCCGCAGGTCGAGTTGGAGCGATACGAGGCGCTGCTGGACGCCGTCGTGCAGATCGCGCTCGATACGGCGGCGGGAGGCGTCCCCGGCGACGACGACACGCGCGCGTGAAGCCCTCAGCTGGGCGCGGCCGTCGGCGTTGGCGACCGCGGTGGCGATCAGTTCGGTGAAGTCGGCCAGCCGCGATTCGGTCCCCTCGGGGAGCGGTCCGCGCAGCGAGGAGACGACGACGACCCCCCACAGCCGGTCGTCGACCACTACAGGCGTCCCCACAGAGCGCTCGACACGGGCCGCGCGCCGTACCCGTGCCACCTCGCGCGCCACCGCCTCCCCCTCGGCCACGATCGCGTGTGCGGGCCCGAGGACGGTCAGGGCGCCGTCGGACTCGTACCGCAGCACGTCCGCGCCCGCGGTGCCCAGCACGCGCCCCACTTCCTCCGCGACCGTCGCGAACACGTCGGTGGGCGGGACGCCGCTCGCCACCAGGGTGGCGACCCGGCGCAGGGCGGCCTGTTCGCGGGCGGCCCGGCGGCTCTCGGTGACATCGCGCGCGGCGGCGTACAGGAGGCCCTGCTCGGGGACGGGGCGGACGCTCCACTGGAGCCAGCACTCACTGCCGTCGTCGCGTATGCAGCGGTTCTCGAACTCGCCGAGTTCCAGGCCGCTCTCGAATTGCCGCAGGACGGCACGCGTGCGTGCCCGGTCGTCCTTGTGGATGAACTCCATGAAGGGCTTGGACAGGAGCGTCTCGCTCGTGTGACCGAGGGTGCGCTCGAAGGCCGGGTTGACGCGCTTGAAGTAGCCGTCGAGTCCGCAGATGCACAGCAGGTCGAGGGAGAGGTTGAAGATGCTCTCCAGTTCCTGTTCGGCTTTGTCGCGCCGCCCTTGCGCCGCCGCGAAGGACGCCATGGTGTCGTTCATGCCGTCCAGCAGACCCGCCCAGGTGCCGTCGAACGCGTCGACGTCGGCACGGTGTTCGAGCCGGTTGTCGTCGATCGCCGTGTTCATGGAGCGGATCTCGCCGGCGAGCCGCTCGGTGGTCACCCGCAGTTCGCGGAAGGTGTCGGCGACGGCGCCGAGCTCGTCGTGCCCTCTGTAGTGGATGTCGTACGACAGATCGCCGTTCAGGAGTGCCCGCGCGCCCGCGGAGACCTCGCCGAGGGGGCGGGTGATGGAGCGGCGCAGGGCCAGCGCGAGGAGCGTGACGACGACCAGTACGAGCAGGGAACCGGTGAGGTCGCGCCCTTCCCGCGTCCACGCGGCGCCCAGTTCGTGGTCCGCCGTGTCGGCGAGTTCACGCGCGGCCCGGTCCTGGATGCCGCGCAGGGAGTCGATGCGGGCCTCGGAGACGGTCAGCCAGCGTGCGTACGAGACCCGTTGGAAGGCCTTCGGGTCGGGCGCGGCGAGGGCGTCGCGGACCGCGCGGACGGCTCGGCCGGGGGCTTGGAAGAGGGTGCGGTACAGCGCGGACTTCAGCTCGGCCGAGGTGGTCTGCCGGAAGGCGTCGAGCTGGGCCTCTTCGAGAGCGGGCCAGCGGCCCGCGGTGGCGGGGTGCCGGGCGGCGGGTTCGTCCAGCAGGACGGCCAGTTCGGCCCGGTCGCGTTCGGCGGCCTCGATGGCCTCCAGGAGTGCGATGTGGGCGTCGGCGGCGCGCCCCAGCGCCCTGGAGGGGCGACCGGACTCCAGTGTCGTGACCGTGTCGAGCAGGCTGTCCTCGGTGCTCTGGTACGCGCTCATCACGGCCCGCGGGGCGAGCGAGGCGGTGCCCGTCTGAGGGCGCAGCGCGTGCAGTTGGCGGCGTACGGCGTCGAGCGTGCCCGCGACGTCGATGCCGTGCCAGGAGCCGGCGCGGCCGGTGGCCCGCTCCAGCGCACGGTCGGTGGCCCGCTCCGCGGCGGCCCGTTCTTCGAGGGTGTCCGGCCCGGGGCGCAGCCGGGCGAGCACGGCGGCGATCCGTTCCCGGGCCACGCCGTCGGAGACATCGGTGGTCGCCAAGGACACCTGCGTCGCGTCGCGGAACTCGCGCAGGCTGCGCGCCTCCTCCTGCTGGGCCAGGGCTCCGAGGGCGGTGAAGGCCAGTAGCGCGGTCACCGGCAGCAGCACGAGGAGCATGAGCTTGCGGCCGACGCGCAGGCGCGCGAGGAGTGGGGGGCGCTTCATGACCGGGTCCCGCCGTCCGGTGGGCCCGAGGTGGGGTCGGCATGTTGTCGGCTTGCGGCAGGGCGGCTCATGACTCGCCCTGCGGGTAGCCGTCGTGGGCGGCCAGGTCCTTGTCGATGGCCGCGACCGCCTGGTCCAGCGCCTGCCGGACGGGAGCCCCGTCGAGCATGATCCTCGCGAAGGCCCGGGAGAAGGCGTCGGTGATCGCCGGATACGCGGGCGTCCGCGGCCGCGGCACCGCGACCCCGTTCCTCAACTGCTCGATGAACAGCCGCTCGGGGCCCTTCGTCCCGAACCGCGGCGACAGCCGCACCGCGCTGTTCGTCGCCGGGATCGCGCCGTTGGCCACGCTCATCCGGTACACCTGCTCGGGCTTCAGCAGATGGGCGAGGAAGCGCCAGACGGCGTCGCCGTCACCGGCGTTCGACGTGATGCCCCACTGCCAGGAGCCCATCCCGGTGACGGTCCCTCTGCCGAAGTCGGGGAGCGGTACGAGGGCGACGTCGCCGGGGAACGCCTTGGTGAATTCGCCGTACTTCCAGTTCCCCACCCAGGAGATGACGCTGCGGCCGGCGGCGAACGCCCTGCCGTCCTTGTCGGGGTCGACGAGCCCGTCCTTCTGCCAACTCTGCAGGACGGTGAGCGCTGTGACCGACTCCGGGCTGTTGAGGTAGCCGTCGGCCGTGCGGTAGTGGACGGGGTCGACGAGGGCGCCGCCCGCGGACTCCACGGCGGGCGCGAAACCGTAGGTGTTCCACTCCTCGCCGGGCGCCACGTGGCTGAGCCGCAGGTCGAGCGGTCTGCGGACGCCACGGGCGCGCAATGTGTGCAGGATGCCGGTCAGTTCGGTGGCCGTCCACGCGTCGCCGATGCCCTTCGGGATGCGCACACCGGCCTTCTTCAGGACCGACGGGCGGACGAAAAGACCCATGCCGGAGTCGAAGGTGCTGATGCCCCAAAGCCGTCCGGCGTAGGTGCCCTGCGCACGGATCGAGGGCAGCAGATCGGACCGCACGCTCTTTGGCACACAGGAATCGATCGGCTTCAACTTGCCGGACCACGCATAGCTGTAGAGGTTCGGGCCGTTGAAGTCGAGCAGGTCGGGCAGATCGCCGCTGGCCGCGGCGGAGAGCACCAGATCGGTGTACGAGCGGGCCCTCGGAAGGGGGACCAGTTCGACCCGCACCTCTTTCTGCGCCCTGTTGAACTCCTCGGCCTGGCTGCGCAGTGTGCCGAACTCGCTGCTCTGTCCGGTGTGGTACCACACCGTGATGTGAGCGGTGCCCTCGATCCTTCCGTCGCAGGTCGTGTCGCCCCGTGCCGTCCTGCCCCTGTCCTCGCCGTGCCCCCCACCGCCACAGCCGGCCAGCACGAGGGCGGCGCCCAACACCCCGACGATCAGGGCACGGTGCACCGGGCGTTTCCTCGGACTCCTGTACGGCGCCTTCATCGCGCACCCCCACTCGACCGAACGACACGGCCTTCCCAGGGCACCGCCATGCTACCGCCCGTGACGCACCACTGCGCTGAGTAAGCAGGAACCTGCGGAACGCGCAAGGGACTTGAGCACATTCCGGCTAGCCGGTAAGGACACACACCAGGTAGCCGGTAGCGACGGGCCCGGCGGTTTCCGGCTAGCCGGAAAGCGCATTCGGGCAACTGTTGGCACCCTGTGTTCATGTCCATGCGCTGTCTCCTCGTCGATGACAGCGCCCGCTTCCTGGAAGCCGCGCGTACTCTGCTGGAGCGTGACGGGGTAGAGGTCGTCGGCGTCGCCTCGACGGGCGCGGAGGCACTCGCGCGAGCGGCGGAACTGGCACCGGACGTGGTTCTGCTGGACATCGAACTCTCCGACGGGGAGAGCGGCTTCGAAGTCGCGGAGCGGCTCACGCGGAGCGTCTCGGCCAATGTCATCCTCATCTCCACACACCCCCAGGACGACCTTCACGAACTCGTCGCCGCCAGCCCGGCCCGCGGCTTCCTGCACAAGTCCCTGCTGTCGGCACGGGCGATACGGGAACTGCTGGGCGCCGCACCCTGACACCCCGAGCACCTGGAATTCGCCGGAGACGAGCCATTGCGGCAACAGGTGTTGTCGGGACTTGGTCAACACGCTTCAATGCGGTGGAACTTGGGGCCGTGCACGGCGACGTACGTGCGTGACCGCTTCCCGCGCGCCGACCCGGCGGCCCCGATGATCCGCCTCAGCGGCCTGACCAGCCGTTGCGAACATTCACAGAAAGGCCCCTGCATGCGGCACGGCACACAGCACGCGGACGTCGCCACGGCGGAACTGGAGACAGCCCTGCAAGGCGGGCCCTTCCATGTCGCGTTGCGCGCTGCGATAACCGCCCGCGGGCTGCCCCTCCAGCGTGTGCAGCACCACCTGTCGCGGTACGGGGTCAAGGTCGGGGTGACGAGCCTGAGTTACTGGCAGCAGGGCGCAAGGCGCCCACAGCGGCCCGAGTCGCTGCGGGCCGTGCGCGCCCTGGAGGAGATCCTCCAGCTCCCGGACGAGTCACTGATCCGGCTGCTTTCCGAGGCCGACGAGCACTCCGGCCCGGAACGACCGGGGGGTCGCTCGTACCGCTCTTTGGTGGAGGCGTCCGGCGTACTGGAGCGACTGCTCGCCGAGTTGGAGGCACCGGTCGACGGCGGGCTGCACACCATCGGCCACCACGAGCTCGTACGCATCGGCGGGCACCGCGAGCTGCTGGGCCGCGAATCGCACCACATAGTGCGCGCCCACCGGGATGGAGTGGACCGCTATGTGGCCATCCACCATGGCGACCCCGGGTGCGCGCCGGAGCGCATGACGGTGCGCGCGCTGGAGAACTGCCGCACAGGGCAGGTACGCCGGCACCACGAGACCGGGATCCTGGTGGCCGAGCTGCTCTTCGACACGCGACTGCGCGCAGGCGATACGTTCCTCTTCCGTTATGGCTTCGAGGACGGCACCGCCGGCACGTCCGGCGAGTACGTCCGCCGGTTCGGCTTCCCGGGCGGGCAGTACGCGCTCCAGGTGCGGTTCGCCGAGGAGGCCGTGCCCGCGCGCTGCCACCGCTTCACCCAGCATTCGGCGGCGGCCCCGCGCAGCGGCCGACAGGAGCTCGAACTGAGCGGACGGCACCGCTCGGTGCACCTGGTCGAGCCACGGGTGCGGTCGGGGATCGTGGGGATCGGGTGGGACTGGGGGTGAGCGCCGGCGGCGTCCTGCCCGTCAGCCGGCCGGGCTCGCGACGATCGTGCCGCCCTTCGCCTCCACGGACAGTTCGTCGAGCGAAGTGGTGGCCGGTGCGTGCAGCACCTTGCCCGTCATGGCGTCGAACTCACTGCCGTGACACGGGCAGGTGAGCTTCGTCCCCTCCAGCTTGTTGATGGGGCACCCGGCGTGCGTGCAGATCGTGCTGAACGCCTTCAGGGAGCCGTCCTCCGCCCGGCTGACCACCACGTTCTGATCCCGGTACAGCGTGGCGCCCCCTTGGGGACCTCGCTCTCCGCACCCAGCTCGGTCGGCTCGGTCAGCGCCGCGGACGTGGCGGCAGCGTTGTTGGAGCACGCGGTGAGGGCGAACCCGGCGACCGGGGTGAGCGCCGCTCCTCGAAGGACGGTGCGACGACTCGCGGAGAAACGGCCGGACATGAGGTCTCCACTGCTCAGGGATCAATGCACCTTGCACCTTGACGATAACGGCAGGGATCAGTGCGCTTTGAATCGACCTGGGTGGGGCTGCGTCGTGCCGGGTCGGACGTAGTCAGCCGCAGTCGGACCGAGTCGGACCGAGTCGGCCAGAACGGACGTAAACGCTTGCGTAAGCGTTTACGTCTGCCGCCGAATGCGGTACGTTCCCGACCACAGGGCCCAGGGAGGGGACGCGATGGCAACGATGGCCGACGTGGCGCGCAGTGCGGGGGTGTCCGTCGCCACCGTCTCGCACGTGCTCAACGACACGCGTCCGGTACGCCCTCACACACGGCAGGCGGTGCTGGACGCCATCGACGAGCTGGGCTACTCGCACAACACCCTGGCCCGCTCGCTCGTGACCTCGCGCACGCGGTCGATCGGGCTCGCGGTATCGGCGATCAGCAACCCGTACTTCACGGAGATCCTCCAGGGCGTCGAGGCCGGGGCCCTGGAGCACGGCTACAGCCTGCTGATCGCCGATCCGCACGACGATCCCGCGCATGAGCGGAAGGTGGTCCAGCTGCTGCACGAGCGGCGCGTCGACGGCATGATCGTCGCGCCCTCGGCGGAGCCGGACGCGCTGGTCGGCTATCTCGCGCAGCACGGCGTACCGACGGTCTTCCTGGACCGACTGGTCAAAGCTCCTGCCGATGCCGCTGCCGACGGGGTCGGGGATGGGGACCGAGACAGCGATGGCAACGGCGACGTACAGTCCGCGACCCCCGTCGTCGGCTCCTTCCGCTTCGATCAGGTCTGCACCGAGAACGCCCAGCCCGTCACCCGTCTGGTCACCCATCTCGCCGGCCTCGGGCACAAACGCATCGGCCTGGTCGCGGGCCTGCCCGGGCTCAGCACCACGACCGAGCGGATCTCCGGCTACCGGATCGGCCTGGCGCACGCCGGACTGCCGTACGACGAACGGCTCCTGGTGCCCGGCGACTCGACGGCGGAGACCGCCGAGCGCGTCGCCGGTGGCCTGCTGTCGCTCGCCGCGCCGCCAACCGCCCTGGTCACCGCCAACAACACGATGACCATCGGCGCGCTGCGTGCCCTGCAGGCGCGGGGCCTGTCCGTGCCGGACGACATGGCGTTGTGCTGCTTCGACGACTTCGCCTGGGCGGACCTGTTCGCGCCCCGGCTGACCGCGATCTCCCAGCCCAGCAAGGAGATCGGCGCCGAGGCCGTACGGCTGCTGTTGGACCGGCTGGCGTCGCCGGGCCGCCCGGGCCGTACGGTCCGGCTCCCGTGCACGTTCGTCCACCGCACCTCGTGCGGCTGCCCGGCGAGTACCGGGGCCGACCACCAGGATTCCGAAAACTCCGAAAGCCCGGAGACACCTCAAAGCCGCAGAAGCGGTGGACGTCGTGAGAGCCGTGAGAAAGGACCCATGTCGTGATCGTCGTCGCCGGTGAGGCCCTGATCGACCTGGTACCGCAGGGCGCGGGCGCACTCGCGGGCCTGCTGCCGGCACGCGGCGGCGGCCCCTACAACACGGCGGTGGCGCTGGGACGGCTCGGCTCCCCCACGGCCTTCTGCTCCCGGATCTCGTACGACGCCTTCGGTGACGCCCTCGTGAGCGGGCTGCGCGAGGCCGGCGTCGACGTGTCGTCGGTGCAGCGCGGCGGCGAGCCCACCACCCTGGCGGTCGCCACGATCGGCACGGGCGGCTCCGCCGCGTACTCCTTCTACGTCGACGGCACGGCGGACCGCCTCTTCAGGACACCGGACCGCCTCCCGGACGGCACGAGGGCGGTGTCCTTCGGCACCTGCTCGCTGGTCCTGGAGCCCGGCGCGAGCGCGTACGAGGAACTGATGCGGAGCGCGGCCGCGCAAGGCGTGTTCACGGCACTCGACCCGAACATCCGGGCGGGGCTGATCCCCGACGCGGACGCCTATCGGGCCCGGTTCAAGAGCTGGCTGCCGTCGGTGTCGCTGCTCAAACTCTCCGAGGAGGACGCGCGGTGGCTGGGCGGCTCCCCGCACGAGTGGCTGGCGTCCGGTCCTTCCGCGGTGGTGGTCACCCGGGGCGGCGACGGGCTGACCGTATTCACCCCGGACGGCGCCGAGTACGCGGTGCCGGGCGAACCGGTCGACGTGGTGGACACCATCGGGGCAGGTGACACGGTGAACGCGGCCCTGCTGCACGGCCTGGCCGCCCGCGACGCGCTCTCCCCCACGGCGGTTGCGGAGCTGGGCGCCGAGGGCTGGACCGAGCTGCTTCGGTTCGCCGCCCGCGCGGCGGCGATCACCTGCTCGCGAGCGGGCGCAGAACCGCCGTACGCCCGCGAACTGGTCTGAATGCCGATCTGAGAGCCGGCCTGATACCCGCTGAGGCCGGCCGGACCCCCGCTGACGAACGGCCGTCAGCCCCTGACCGCCCGCAACGCCCCGGGCTGCCGTCCGTTGAGCCGGTCGAGCGCGCTCGCGGTGGCATCGTCGGCGGGCAGATGGACGACCATGCGCTGACCGTCGTCGGGGAGCGCGAGTGTCTCGTAGGCGAGGCGCAGGGTGCCCGCTTCGGGGTGGACCACGACATCGGATCCGGTGCGCCGGGGCATTGCCGGGACCGCGGCCAGCCGGTCACTGAAGGGGGCGCCCGCGGTGACCGTCAGCTCGTCGGCCAGCGCGGCGACGTACGGATCCTGCAGCGCGGCCTCGTGTCGCAGATGGGCGACCTGCTCGTCCGCCAGCCGGTCCCAGCCGGGAAAGACGGTGCGGGCCCGCTCGTCGGTGAAGACGTAGCGGAGCATGTTCGGCTGCCCGGCGTCGAGCAGGCCGAGCGGTCCCGCGAGCCGCTCGTAGCCCGCGGTGTACGCGAGGACGTCGCCGATCCAGTTGAGCAGCACGGCGGGTGTGGGTTCCAGGCGGTCGAGCATGGCGCGCAGACCCGCGCGCACGGTGCGGGTGGGCGGCACCGCCTGCGCGCAGAAGACCAGGTCGCCGCCGGCCTCCTTGGCGAGGCGGCGCAGCAGGATGCGGTCCTGGACGGACAGGTGGAGCGCGTCGGCGAGGGCGCCGAGGACCTGGGGCGAGGGGTTGCGGTCGCGGCCCTGTTCGAGGCGGGTGACGTACTCGACGCTGACGCCCGCGAGGATGGCCAGTTCGGAGCGGCGCAGGCCGGGGGTGCGGCGCCGCGGTCCTGCGGGCAGCCCGGCCTCGACGGGGCTGACGGCCTCGCGGCGGCTTCGCAGAAAGGCGCCCAACTCGTTGTCGCTCACCCTCGCAACGTACCTCGCGGACGCCGTCGGATCGTGTCCCTCTCACTACCACTCTCAGCGCGGCCTCCCTCCCGCCCGGCGGCCCGCCCAGGGTGGAGCCATGACACAGGACAACTCCCCGAACACCACCGCCGCGGCTTCCGTCACCACGCTGCCGCTCTCGCCCGGCGACTGGGGCTTCGACCCGCTCCACTCGGCCGTGAACTTCACCATCCGCCACCTCGGGATCGCCAAGGTGCGGGGCCGCTTCCGCGAGCTGACGGCCACGCTGTACGTCGGTGAGGCGGCCGACGACGTCAGGGTGAGCGCCGAGATCGCGCTCGCCTCCCTCGACACCGGGAACCCGGATCGCGACGCGCACACGCGCTCGGCCGATCTGCTCGACGTCGAGAAGCGACCGACGATGACGTTCCGCTCGACGCGGGTGACCGGTGCGGGCGACGACTGGTCGATGGCGGGCGAGCTGACCATCGGGGACGTGACCCGTCCGGTGACGCTGGCCGTCGAGTTCGGCGGGGTCGGCGACTCCCCCGTGGACGGAAGGAAGCACGCCGGGTTCGAGGCGACGGGCGAGATCCGGCGCAGTGACTTCGGCCTGGACTTCGGGGGCGGCATGCTCGGCGACGTGGTGAAGATCCAGTTGGACATGGAGTTCCTGGAGCCCGACGCCGGCTGATCGGATCCCTGACCGGCTGATACGACAACGCGGCGCGCTCCACGGGAAGTTCCCGCGGGGCGCGCCGCAGTGTCGTTGTGTCGCCTGGGCGACCACCTGACCTGCCTGGCTTCGGTCAGGTTCAGGCCTTGCGGGCGGCCCGAGTCGCCTTCTTCGCCGGGGCCGTCTTCTTGGTGGCTCCGGCCGCCTTCTTTGCGGCGGTGGTCTTGGCGGCGGTGGTCTTGGCCGTCGCCGTCTTCTTCGCCGTCGCCGTCGACTTGGCCGCCACGGTCTTCTTGGCGGCCGTCTTGCGTACGGCCCTCACCGGGGCGGCGTCGCTGATGCGGTCGGCGCCCAGGATCTCGCGCAGGAACTTGCCCGTGTGGCTGGCCGGAACCCCGGCGACCTCCTCGGGCGTGCCCTCCGCGATGACGAGTCCGCCGCCGTTGCCCCCTTCGGGGCCCATGTCGACGACCCAGTCCGCCGTCTTGATGACGTCGAGGTTGTGCTCGATGACGATGACGGTGTTGCCCTTGTCGACCAGGCCGGACAGCACCGTGATCAGCTTGCTGATGTCCTCGAAGTGCAGACCGGTGGTCGGCTCGTCGAGGACGTACACCGTGCGTCCCGTGGAACGCTTCTGCAGTTCGCTCGCCAGCTTGACGCGCTGGGCCTCGCCGCCGGAGAGGGTCGGTGCCGACTGGCCGAGCCGGACGTATCCGAGGCCGACGTCGTTGAGCGTCCTGAGGTGGCGGGCGATGGCGGGCACGGCCTCGAAGAAGTCGAGCGCCTCCTCGATGGGCATGTCGAGGACCTCGGAGATCGACTTGCCCTTGTAGTGGACCTCCAGGGTCTCCCGGTTGTAGCGCGCCCCGTGACAGACCTCGCAGGGGACGTACACGTCCGGCAGGAAGTTCATCTCGATCTTGATCGTGCCGTCGCCGGAGCAGTTCTCGCAGCGGCCGCCCTTGACGTTGAAGGAGAAGCGGCCGGGCAGATAGCCCCGCACCTTCGCCTCGGTCGTCTCGGCGAACAGTCTGCGGACGTGGTCGAAGACTCCGGTGTACGTCGCCGGGTTGGACCGGGGCGTACGGCCGATGGGCGACTGGTCGACGTGCACGACCTTGTCGACGAGGTCGTCGCCCTCCACGCGCGTGTGCCGTCCGGGCACGTTGCGCGCACCGTTCAGCTCGCGGGCCAGGTGTGTGTACAGGATGTCGTTGACCAGCGTCGACTTGCCGGAGCCGGACACGCCTGTGACGGCAGTGAGGACGCCCAGCGGGAACGACACGTCGATGTCCTGGAGGTTGTTCTCCCGGGCTCCGTGCACCGTGAGCCTGCGGCTCGGGTCGGCGGGGCGGCGGACGTCGGGAGTGGGGATCTCCCTTTTGCCGGACAGGTACTGCCCGGTGATCGACTCGTCGTTGGCCAGCAGTTCCTTCAAGGATCCGCTGTGCACGACCTTGCCGCCGTGCTCACCGGCGCCGGGACCGATGTCGACGACCCAGTCGGCGACCTTGATGGTGTCCTCGTCATGCTCGACGACGATGAGCGTGTTGCCCATGTCCCGCAGCCGCACCAGGGTCTCGATCAGCCGGTGGTTGTCCCGCTGGTGCAGACCGATGGAGGGCTCGTCGAGGACGTACAGGACGCCGACGAGTCCGGAGCCGATCTGGGTGGCCAGGCGGATGCGCTGGGCCTCGCCGCCGGAGAGCGTGCCGGCCGCGCGGTTCAGCGAGAGGTAGTCCAGGCCGACGTCGACCAGGAACCGCAGCCGTTCGTTGACCTCCTTGAGCACCCGCTCGGCGATCTTCTTGTCGCGGGCGTTGAGCTTCAGCTCGCCCAGGAAGTCGGCGCAGTCGCTGATCGACATCGCCGAGACCTCGGCGATCGACTTCTCCATGACGGTGACCGCGAGGACGAGCGGCTTCAGACGTGTGCCCTCACAGGTGGGGCAGGGCACCTCGCGCATGTAGCCCTCGAAGCGCTCACGGCTGGCGTCGCTCTCGGCCTCGCCGTGCCGCCTCTTGACGAAGGGGACGGCCCCTTCGAATCCCGTGGTGTAGACGCGCTCGCGCCCGTACCTGTTGCGGTACCGGACCTCGATCTGCGTCTTGTGGCCGTAAAGGAGGGCCTTCTTGGCGCGCTGGGGAAGGCCGGCGAAGGGAATGTCGGTCCGGAATCCCAACGCGTCGGCGAGGGCGCCGATGAGCCGCCCGAAGTAGTCCTTGGTGTGCCCGTGCGACCAGGGGTGGATGGCGCCCTCGTCGAGGGACTTGTCCTCGTCCGGGATGATCAGCTCGGGGTCGACCTCCATGCGCGTACCGATACCGGTGCACTCGGGGCAGGCGCCGAAGGGCGAGTTGAAGGAGAAGGAGCGGGGCTCCAGCTCCTCGAAGGACAGGTCGTCGTACGGGCAGTACAGGTGCTCCGAGTACATGCGCTCGCGCTCGGGGTCGTCGGCGGGCAGATCGACGAAGTCGAGGACGACCATGCCACCGGAGAGCCCGAGGGCGGTCTCCACGGAGTCGGTGAGGCGGCGCTTGGCGCCGTCCTTCACGGTGAGGCGGTCGACGACCACCTCGATGGTGTGCTTCTCCTGCTTCTTCAGCGTGGGCGGCTCGGTGAGCTGGATCGTCTCGCCGTCGACGCGGGCCCTGCTGTACCCCTTGGTCTGGAGGTCGGCGAAGAGGTCGACGAACTCGCCCTTGCGCTCGCGCACCAGCGGCGAGAGGACCTGGAAGCGGCTGCCCTCCGGCAGCTCCAGGACCTTGTCGACGATGGCCTGCGGAGACTGGCGTGTGATGGGGCGGCCGCACTCGGGGCAGTGCGGCTTGCCGATGCGCGCGAAGAGCAGGCGCAGGTAGTCGTAGACCTCGGTGATGGTGCCGACCGTCGAGCGCGGGTTGCGCGAGGTCGACTTCTGGTCGATGGAGACCGCCGGGGAGAGGCCCTCGATGAAGTCGACGTCCGGCTTGTCCATCTGGCCGAGGAACTGCCGGGCGTACGACGAGAGCGACTCGACGTAGCGCCGCTGCCCCTCGGCGAAGATCGTGTCGAAGGCCAGCGAGGACTTGCCCGACCCCGACAGGCCCGTGAAGACGATGAGCGAGTCGCGCGGGAGGTCGAGCGAGACATTCTTCAGATTGTGCTCGCGCGCTCCACGGACGATGAGACGGTCGGCCACGCCGGTCCGCACCTTTCTTGAGAGAAGTGACAGGGGCGAGGCCCCCGTCCTTTTTCAGACTAGGGGGAGCCACTGACAACGCCGGTTGGATTCCCTGGTTCACAACAATCCCGGGACCTCCAGCATGCCCGACGCCGCACCCGAGCCTATAGCACGCACATTCGAATTACGGCGCTCGTCAGCCACCTTCACCCAAACGTGTGGTGGGACTAGGGTCGGCCGCATGATTGATCATGTGCGCGACCTGGCGTCTGTACGTGACGCGACCGAACGGCTGCTCACCGCAGCCGCCAAACTGGACAACGCTTCCGTGACCGAGCCGTCACGGCTTCCGGGCTGGAGCCGCGGCCATGTGCTCGCCCACCTGGCACGCAACGCGGACGCGCTCGTGAACGTGCTCGCCGGGCGTCCCATGTACGCCTCCGCCGAGACGCGGGACGCCGAGATCGAGCGGGACGCGCCGCGCCCCCTGGACGTACAACTCACGGACGTGCGCGAGAGTGCCGCCCGCTTCCAGGAGACGGGGGCCGAGCCCGCGGACTGGTCGCGGACCGTGGCGCTGCGCAACGGGGTCACGGACTCCGCGTCCCGGGTGCCGTTCCGGCGGTGGGTCGAGGTGGATCTGCATCATGTGGACCTCGGGATCGGGTACGAGCTCGAGGATCTTCCGGAGGAGTTCGTGGAGCGGGAGATCGCGTTCCTCGCCGAGCGCTTCGCCGGGCACCCCGATGTGCCGCCCACCAGGATCACGGACGGCACGCGCGCGTGGAGCACGGGCCGCGACACCGACGGCGGCTTCGACGTCACCGTGACCGGCCCCGCGCCCGCGCTGCTCGGCTGGCTCTCGGGCCGCCGCGACGGTTCGGCGCTGAGCACCGCCGGCGGACCGCTGCCCGCGCTTCCTCCGCTATAGGCTTGCCGCCATGACGTACAGCGGAGCGGTGAAGGTCGGCGGTCCTGCCGATGTGCATGAACTGCAGGACCTGATGATCTCCAAGGTCGCGGTCGGCCCGATGGACAACAACGCCTATGTGCTGCGCTGCCGGGCCACCGACGAGCAGCTGCTGATCGACGCGGCCAACGACGCCTCGACCCTGCTCGCGCTGATCGGTGACGACGGCATCGCGTCCGTCGTCACCACGCATCAGCACGGCGACCACTGGCAGGCGCTCGCGGAGGTCGTCGCGGCCACCGGCGCGCGTACCTACGCGGGCCGGGAGGACGCCGAGGGCATCCCGGTGCCGACCGACGTACCGGTCCAGGACGGCGACACGATCCGGGTGGGGCGCGTCGAACTGACCGCGCGCCACCTGGTGGGCCACACACCGGGTGCCATCGCCCTGGTCTACGACGACCCGCACGGGCACCCTCATGTGTTCACGGGGGACTGTCTGTTCCCGGGTGGTGTGGGCAACACACGTAAGGATCCGAAGGCGTTCGCCAGTCTGATCCGCGACGTCGAGACGAAGATCTTCGACGTGCTGCCGGACGAGAGCTGGGTCTACCCGGGCCACGGCAACGACACGACACTGGGCGCGGAGCGGCCGCATCTGCCGGAGTGGCACGCGCGAGGCTGGTGAGTCCCGCCCCGCCCGGAGCGCAGGTGTCGGGGCGACGCGCGGGATGCTGATGAGGCGTCGGGCGACCGGCGCGGAGCGCGCGGTCACGCGCGCCCCGTGTGAACCGAGCGCACGCGCCGGTGCCATGAGCGCGCTCCCGGCGCTCGCATTGGCGCAGTCCACTGAAAGCAGCCCCGCACAGGAAGACGGCTCCTGCGCGGAACGGGCCGCCGGCCTTCCGATCCCCGCCCTCGGCCGGCGGCCCCGGCATGCCGTCCCGGTCGTGTTCACAGGAACGCAACACCCGTTCCCACTATGCGGACAGTTGCCGCCGTGACCTCGACAAACAGGAGGGTGCACTGCCACTCTCCCGCCATGTACATAGCCCGAAGCGCCCTGCGCCGCACCGTCTCCGCCGCCGTCGTCGGTCTGCTCGCCACCGCGGTCGGCTGTGCTCCGCAGCCGTCGACGACGGCGTCCGACAAGGCCTCCGCTTCCGGCAAGCAGACCTGCGCGAAGGGCAAGTTGGGCACGCAGGCGTCCGGCAAGCTGACGATCGCGACCGACGAGCCCGCCTACGAGCCGTGGTTCAAGGACGACAAGCCCGCCAACGGCGAGGGGTTCGAGTCGGCGGTCGCGTACGCCGTGGCGAAGCAGCTGGGCTACGCCAAGGGCGATGTCGTCTGGCAGAGCATCCCCTTCAACAAGGCTTTCGCGCCCGGCGAGAAGACGTTCGACTTCGATATCAACCAGGTGTCGATCAGCGCCGAGCGCAAGAAGGCCGTGGACTTCTCGTCCGGCTACTACGACGTCCGGCAGGCCGTCATCGCGCTGAAGGGCTCCAAGGCGGCGAAGGCGAGGAGCATCGCGGACCTCAAGGGCCTGAAGCTGGGCGCCCAGGTGGGCACCACCAGCCTCGACTACCTCAGCGACGTGGTGAAGCCGACCCGGGAGGCCGCCGCGTACGCCAAGAACGACCAGGCCAAGGCCGCGCTGAAGAACGGTCAGGTCGACGCCATCGTCACCGACCTGCCGACCGCGTTCTACATCACGGCGGCCGAGGTGACGAACGCGAGGATCGTCGGGCAGTTCGAGAACCAGGGCGGTACACCCGAGCAGTTCGGGCTCGTTCTCGACAAGGGCAGCGCGCTCACCTCCTGCGTGACCGGCGCCGTGGACGCCCTGCGCAAGGACGGCACGCTCGCGGAGATCGAGAAGCAGTGGCTCTCGGACGCGGTCGACGCCCCGGTGCTGAAGTGACGGTCACCGAGGAGGAGTCCGGCCAGGAGGGCGCGGACGACAAGGGGGGTGACATGCCCGGCGCGGGCGACGGCTATGTCCCGTCACCGCGGCGGCTCGAACGCGAGCGCTACAAGACCGCCCGCGCCCGACGTGCCACGGCGATCGCGGCACTGTCGACCCTCGTCACGGGTGTCGTCCTCTACCTCGTCGTGGTCAGCGCGCCCGGCTGGCAGGTGACCAAGGAGACGTTCTTCAGCGGCCAGTACGCGCGCGAGGCGTTCCCCAAGGTCCTCGAAGGGCTGTGGCTGAACGTCCGGCTGCTGCTGGTGTGCGGCGCCGCCGTCATCGTCCTCGGCATGCTGATCGCCGTCGCCCGCACGCTGCGCGGCCCGGTGTTCTTTCCGCTGCGGGTGCTGGCGGCCGCGTACACCGACTTCTTCCGCGGGCTCCCGCTGATCATCAACCTGATCATCGTGGTCCTGGGAGTTCCCGCACTGCGTCTGCAGGGCGTGACCGTCGACCCGGTGCTGCTCGGCGGCACCGCGCTGACCCTGACGTACTCGGCGTACGTCGCCGAGGTGTTCCGCGCCGGCATCGAGTCCGTCCATCCCTCGCAACGTGCGGCGGCCCGCTCACTCGGCCTCAGTAACCGGCAGGCGCTGCGCTACGTAGTGCTGCCCCAGGCGGTACGGCGCCAGGTGCCGCCCCTGCTCAACGACCTGGTGTCGCTCCAGAAGGACACCGGGCTCGTGTCGATCGGCGGCGCGATCGACGCCGTTCGCGCGGCCGACATCATCGAGGGCCGCAGCCTCAACTTCACGCCGTACATCGTCGCGGGCCTGCTCTTCGTGGCGCTGACCATCCCGATGACCCGCTTCACGGACTGGGTCACGGCCCGTATGGACCGCCGGCGGGCTCAGGGAGGGACCATATGACCGCCACCCCCGACGCCTCCCCCGTCCTGCGGATGGACTCCGTCCGCAAGGCCTTCGGCAGCTCCGTCGTGCTGCGGGACGTCGATCTGGAGGTCGCCCCGCACACGGTGACCGCGCTGATCGGCGCGTCCGGATCCGGCAAGTCGACGCTGCTGCGGTGCACGAACCTCCTGGAGGAGATCGACGACGGCGCGATCTGGCTGGACGGCGAGGAGATCACCGACCCGCGGGCCGACCAGGACGCGGTACGCCGCCGGATCGGTGTGGTCTTCCAGGCCTACAACCTCTTTCCGCACATGACCGTGCTGGAGAACATCACGCTCGCGCCGCGCCGTGTGCACGGCGTGGACCGGGCGGACGCGGAGTCGCACGCCCGTGAGCTGCTCGACAGGCTCGGGCTCGGCGCGAAGGCGGACGAGTACCCGGACCGGCTGAGCGGCGGCCAACAGCAGCGGGCGGCGATCGTCCGCGCCCTTGCCGTACGCCCCCGACTGCTGCTCCTGGACGAGATCACCGCTGCCCTAGACCCGGAACTCGTGGGCGAGGTGCTCACCGTCGTGCGGGACCTGAAGGACGACGGCATGACCATGGTGCTGGCCACGCACGAGATGGGCTTCGCCCGCGACGTCGCGGACCAGGTCTGTTTCCTGGACGGCGGCACGGTGCTGGAGCACGGCACGGCCGAGGAGATCTTCGGGGACCCGCGCGAGGAGCGCACCCGGCAGTTCCTGCGGCGCATCGTGGAGGCGGGACGGCTCTGAACCGGGGCCGGCCGACCCGGGGCAGCCCGTCACGCCGTCAGGCGTCCGCCTGCCCCGGCCCCGCCAGCGCGGCCACCCGCTCCACCGCGAACGCGTACCCCTGCACGCCGCACCCCGCGATGACGCCGTCGGCGCGCTGCGAGACGTACGAGTGGTGCCGGAACTCCTCGCGCTGGTGGATGTTGGAGATGTGGACCTCCACCACTGGAAGGCCGTCACAGGTGTTGAGCGCATCCAGGATCGCGACGGAGGTGTGCGAGTAGGCGGCCGGGTTGATGACGATTCCGGCGTGGTTCAGACGGGCCTCGTGAATCCAGTCCACCAACTCGCCCTCGTGGTTGGACTGGCGGAAGTCCACCGTGCCGCCGTGCGCGGCCGCCGCCTTGGCACAGAGCGCCTCGACGTCGGCGAGCGTGTCGGAGCCGTAGATCTCCGGCTGACGCTGCCCGAGCAGATTGAGGTTGGGCCCGTTGAGAATCATGATCGGGGCGTTGGCGAGGGTGCGGGGCACGGTTCCTCCGGTCCTTCTGGTCGGCCGGCCCGTCTGAGGACCGCTGCTCAGACCCGGTTTATCACGGTGCGCCGACGCTGCCACGGCCCGTACCCTCCCGCCATGACCACACCGCCGCACCCTCCGTCGTATCCCCCCAAGCCCTCGCCCGGCGACCGCATAGCCGTGATCTCGCCCTCCTCGGGACTCCCGGGACTCTTCCCGCTCCCCCACGAACTGGGCCTGGAGCGGCTGCGCAAGGAGTTCGGCCTCGAACCGGTCGAGTATCCGGCGACCCGGAAGATGGGTTCGACGCCGCGGGAACGGGCCGACGACATCCACGCGGCGTTCGCCGACCCGACGGTCACGGCGGTGATCGCCTCGATCGGCGGCGACGACCAGATCACCGTACTGCCGCTGCTGGACCGGGAGTTGCTCCGCGCGCATCCCAAGCCGTTCTTCGGGACGAGCGACAACACGAACCTGCTGGCGTATCTGTGGAACACCGGAATCGTCGGGTACCACGGCGCGAGCGTGATGTGTGAGCTGGGCCGTCCCGGTGCCATGGATCCGCTGACGACCGCGTCGCTGCGGGCGGCACTCTTCACGTCCGAACCGTACGAACTCCTGCCCGCCGAGCGCTTCGGGGTCGTCAACCGCCCCTGGGAGGACCCCGCGACCTTCGGCTCCGAGCCCGAGACGGAACCGGGCGGCGGCTGGACCTGGCACCGGCCCGACCGAGTCGTCGAGGCCCGCTCCTGGGGCGGCAACATCGAGATCCTGTCGTGGCTGCTCATGGCGGACCGCGAGATCGCGCACGACCCTTCCGTGTACGACGGCCATGTGCTGTTCCTGGAGACCTCGGAGGACATGCCGAGCGCCAACGACGTCTTCTGGATCCTGCGCAGCATGGGTGAGCGCGGACTGCTGGGGCGTTTCCCCGCGCTGCTGATGGGCCGCCCCAAGACCTGGTCCTTCGAGCACCCCAATGACGCCGAGGCGAGGGCGCGTTACGCGCGTGAGCAGCGCGAGGCCGTCCTCAAGGCGGTCGGTGTGTATGCGCAAGACATGATGGTCGTCTTCGATGTGGACTTCGGTCATACCGATCCGCAACTCGTCATCCCCTACGGCGGCACGATTCGCGTCGACGGTCCTGCCCGGCGCATCACGGTCACGTACTGAGCGGCACCCGCCTCCGCACGCCCCCGTAACCGCCGGTCACCGTGGGTAGTTGACGCGGCATGCACGACGTACGCTCCGTAAGGGCGCCTTCCATGCTCCGGCTCGCGGCGGCCTCGCTCGCCGGGACGGCCATCGAGTTCTACGACTTCTTCGTCTACGGAACGGCGGCCGCACTGGTCCTGGGGCCGCTGTTCTTCCCGACGTTCTCACCACTGGCGGGGACCCTGGCGGCCTTCGGGACGTTCGGCGTCGGGTTCGTCGCGCGCCCCCTCGGTTCGGTGCTGTTCGGGCACATCGGGGACCGGCACGGGCGGCGGCCGGTGCTCGTCGCCTCGCTGCTGCTGACCGGCACGGCGACGGTCGCGGTCGGCTGCGTGCCGACGTACGACACGATCGGTACGGCCGCTCCCGTACTCCTTCTTGTGCTGCGTTTTCTGCAGGGGCTCGGGCTCGGCGGGGAGTGGGGCGGCGCGGTGCTGCTGACGGCGGAGCACGCGCCCGCCGGGCGGCGAGGGCTGTGGTCGAGCTTTCCGCAGATCGGGCCGTCGCTGGGGTTCGTGCTGGCCAACGGCGTGATGCTGGCGCTGTCCGCGGGGCTGTCCGACGCGCAGTTCGCGGCGTGGGGGTGGCGGGTGCCGTTCTGGGCGGCGGGGGTGCTCGCCGCGGCGGGGCTGTGGCTGCGCAGTTCGCTCGTGGAGAGTCCGCGGTTTCTCGAAATGCGGGAGCACGCGCGCGTGCCGCTCGCCGAGGTGGTGCGCGACCACTGGCGGCTGGTGCTGCTGACGGCCGGTGGACTCGCCGTCGGGTACGCGGTGTTCTACGCCGTGACGACCTGGGCGCTCGCCTACGGCGTCGAGCAACTCGGTGTGAGCCGTACCGTGATGCTGGCCTGCATCATGTCCGCGGTCGTGGTGAAGGGGTCCCTGACACCGCTGGTGGCGGTCCTCGGCGACCGCTACGGGCGGCGGCCGCTGTGTCTGGCGGGCTGCGCGGCCACCGCGCTGTGGATGTTCCCGATGATCGCGCTGCTGTCGACCGGGGAGCCGCTGCTGATGTTCCTCGGCTTCGTGGTGGCACTGATCGCGTTCGTCACGATGTTCGCCGTGATCGCCGCCTATCTGCCGGAGTTGTACGAGCCCCGGGTGCGCTGCACCGGTGCCGCGGTGGGCTACAACCTGGGCGGGGTGCTCGGGGGCGCGCTCACGCCGATCGTGGCGACGGCGGTGGCGAACGGGGAACGGGTCCCCTGGGGTGTGGCGGCGTATCTGACGGGGATCGCGCTGCTCAGTCTGGGATGCTTCGCGCTGCTGCCGGAGACGCTTCCCATGCGGCGGCTGGCGGTGGCACCGGCTGCGGACTGACCGCCGTGGCCGTCGGTGCGCGCGAGGCATCGCGTTCGGGACGGCAGCGCGGACTGCGCCCTTGCGCGCGCTAGGGGTTGATCGCCAGCTCCAGGTATGCGGCGAAGACGACCAGATGGACGCCGCCCTGCAGTGGCGTGGCCCGTCCGGGGACCACGGTCAGCGAACTCACCACCACGGTCAGCACGAGCAGCACCATGTGGGTGGAGCTCAGACCGAGGACGAGCGGTCCGGAGAGCCAGATCGTGGCGAGGGCGACTGCGGGGATCGTCAGGCCGATGCTGGCCATGGCGGAGCCGAGAGCAAGGTTGAGGCTGGTCTGCACCCGGTCACGGCGGGCCGAGCGCAGCGCGGCGATGGTCTCGGGGAGCAGCACGAGCAAGGCGATGATCACGCCGACCACGGAGTGCGGCATACCGGCCGCCTCGACGCCGGACTCGATGGTGGGCGACACGCCTTTGGCGAGGCCGACGACGCCGACGAGGGCCAGGCCGAGCAGTCCCAGGCTGACCCCGGCGGTGCGGCCGGAGGGGGCGTCGGCATGCTCGTCGACGTCGATCACCTTGCCCTGTCGGGTGATCGGCAGGAAGTAGTCACGGTGGCGAACGGTCTGGGTCGCCACGAACAGCCCGTACAGGACCAGCGAGGCGAGTGCGGCGAAGGTGAGCTGGGCGGTGGAGAACTCGGGGCCCGGCTTACTGGTGGTGAAGGTCGGAAAGACCAGGCTGAGCGTGGCCAGCGTCGCGACGGTCGCGAGAGCGGCTCCGGTGCCCTCCGCGTTGAAGACCGCGAGTCCGTGCCGCAGCGAGGCGACGAGCAGACAGATCCCGACGATTCCGTTGCAGGTGATCATCACGGCTGCGAACACCGTGTCACGGGCCAGGGTCGAGCTCTTGTCGCCGCCGTCCGCCATCAGGGTGACGATGAGCGCGACCTCGATGATCGTGACGGCGACGGCGAGGACGAGTGAGCCGAACGGTTCGCCGACGCGGTGCGCGACGACCTCGGCGTGGTGGACGGCGGCCAGCACGGCGCCGGCGAGGACCAGGGTCACCAGGGCGACGGCCGCGCCGGGCAGCTCGCGGCCCCAGGTGAAGGCCAGCAGGACCACCGCGGCTGCGGGCACGACGGTCGTCCACCGGGCCATGAGCGATCGGATCCTGACGATCATGCAGTGATCGTCCCAGGCACGCTCGGGCCCCGCACTGCGGTGTCGCGGGGCCCGTCGCCGATTCGTGGCACTACTTCATCTCCGTCATCTCCTGGAGGTCGCAGTCGGTGAAGGACGGCGGCCTGGTGCACAGTGCGGCGATCTGCTGCGCCATCTTGCTCGTCTCGGGGTCGTTGCTGTTGCGCATGGCGTCCTCGTACGACGGGAACTCGATCACCACCACGTAGTGGTTGGGGTTGCCGCGGTCGTGCAGGACCATGCGGTGGGTGGGGCCGCCGCTGCCACCCGCGGAGCGCTGGTCCGCCTCCTCGACGAGCTGCCGCATCTCGTCGATGCGCTCGGTCTCGAAGTCGATGATCTGTACGAACTTCATGGCTGCCTCCGCTCGGTCGGCGTTCTCCGGCCGAAGAACGCTCAAGACCAAGCAAGCACCGGGAGCGGGACCCGGCAATTCGCCGCGCACCGCTCCCGGGGGTGGTTGTTCCTACGTCTGACGTGGTCAGACGTCGATGCTGTCCTTCGGGGCGCTCTTGGCCGCCTCGCGCGCCGCCTCCTTCTTGGAGGCCATCAGGCTGGTGATCGTGGTGACCACCAGGACCGCGCAGATCACGCCGAGCGAGACCGGGATGGAGATCTCGGGAACGTGGACGCCGGACTCGTGCAGCGCGTGCAGCACGAGCTTGACGCCGATGAAGCCGAGGATGACCGACAGGCCGTAGCTGAGGTGGACCAGCTTCCTGAGCAGGCCGCCGATGAGGAAGTACAGCTGGCGCAGCCCCATCAGCGCGAACGCGTTGGCCGTGAAGACGATGTACGGGTCCTGGGTCAGACCGAAGATCGCGGGGATGGAGTCGAGTGCGAACAGGACGTCCGTGGTGCCGATCGCGAGCATCACGACCAGCATGGGCGTCATGACGCGCTTGCCGTTCTGCTGGATCCACAGCTTGGTGCCGTGGTAGCGGTCGGCCACACCGAAGCGTCGCTCGGCGGCCTTGAGCAGCCGGTTCTCCTCGAACTCCTCGTCCTCCTCGTCGGCCCGGGCTTCCTGGATGAGCTTCCAGGCGGTGTAGATGAGGAACGCGCCGAAGATGTAGAAGACCCAGGCGAAGCTCGCGAGGATGGCGGCGCCCGCGGCGATGAAGATCGCGCGCAGGACGAGCGCTATGAGGACGCCGACGAGGAGCACTCGCTGCTGGTACTGCGAGGGCACCGAGAACTTCGCCATGATCAGGACGAAGACGAAGAGGTTGTCGACGCTCAGCGACTTCTCGGTGATGAAGCCGGCGAAGAACTCCCCGGCAGGCTCTCCCCCGGAGAAGATGAGCAGGCCGAGCCCGAACAGTGCGGCCAGGGCGATCCAGACGACCGTCCAGATTCCGGCTTCCTTGATGGATACGTCATGGGGTTTGCGGCCGATGAAGAAGTCGACCGCGATGAGGGCGGCAAGGCCCACGATGGTCAGGACCCACAGGGTCACGGAAACATTCACTGCGCCTCCGGCAGTACGTAACGGCAGATGTCAGCGTCGTCGCTGCCGGAGGTCTCTTCCACCCGAGGCGCCGGGGCGCGTGATGCGTCCGGTGCCTGCGGGCCGACGCCCCGGGATCTGGCCTGATCCGTATTGACGGGTACGCCGCAGTAGATAGGGAGTACTCCCCTCCGTGTGGAAAAGAGTACCTGAATTACCAAGGAAAGGTAAAGTGAAAAGTAAATGAACAACCAAAGTGCCTGGTCAGGGCGCTTTGCCGATCCTTGACGCAGGCTGGCTTGGCGTCAGCGGCCCCATGAACGACGGGCTGCCGACACCTGGGTGAGCACGTGCTGGAGCACCTGGCTGCCGGGCGGGACGAGGGAGGGCTCGTACGTCCACGCGTGCCCGACCCACGGGTCGGCCAGGTGGTCGTCGGGCACCGGCGTGAGGCGCATCAGCGCACGCCACAGCGGGTCGAGCAGCGGCCCGTAGGCAGCGGTGTCCTCCCGGTCGGCGACCATCATCAGGTGGACGCCGACGGCCGGTCCCTCGTCCGCGAGGTAGCGCAGCTGGGTCACCGCCCGGTCGTCGAAGCCGTGCGGGAAGTCGTTGACGATCAGCAGTTGCTCGGCGGTGTCGAAGCCGGGCGGCAGCGAGTCGGCCGCGCCGCCGCGCACCGCCATCTGCACCAGGTCGACGCGCTGGGTGAGCCGGGCAAGGACGTCGGCCACACCCGCGGCACCGGCGGCCGGCGGACCGGCAAGCACACCGGAGTGCACCAGCGGCGCGAGGGAGGACGCTCCGGAACCGGCCGGGTCGATCACATGCACCGTGAAGTCGCCGGCCGGATAGACGGCGAGCAGCCGCGCGGCCTGCGCCACCGCCGTGTCCATGGCCAGGCGGCGCAACTGGTCGGAGTCGGCGAGCGAATCGTCGCGGGAGGTGCGGCCGCTGTCGATCCACAGGCCGCGCTCCAGCGGGAGCCGGACCAGCATCGGGATGCTCAGCCGTTCGCTCTCGGGCAGGCTGAGGCCGCCGAGGCGCACGGCCATGGGGACCTCCATCGGCACCCGATAGCCCTGCCAGACCGGGTTGTCCCAGCCCGCGTACGCCGCGGGCAGCGCGGGCTCGACCACCTCGGACTCGGCGGTGAGCTGGGCGAGGTCCCGGTCGAGGGCAGCCCTGGCCTGGTCGACCAGGTCGGCGTGCTTGGCCCGGGCCGCCTCGCGCGCGGCGTCCCCCTGTCCGCCGATACGGCTGCGCGGGTCGGACAGCACCCTGTCGAGCTCCTGCTCCAGGCGCGAGTCGGCGAAGTCCACGGCGCTGCGGTACGCGGCGGTGGCGCGGGCCAGGTCCTCGAACATGCCCCACACCTGGTTGTAGAGCCGCTCCTCCATGGACCAGCCGGTCGCGTCGCCCGCGACGGGCTGTGCGGGCTGCCCGGGCTGCGCCGGGGGTGCCGTCGGCGGGGGCGGAGGCGGCGCCACGTTCTGTCGGCGGGGGTGGCTGTAGTTGACGGGGCCGCCGGCGGTCGGCGCGGACGGCTGGGTGACCGCGGACGGGTCCGGTTGCGGGTGCCCGCCGGAGTGGCTCGGCTGCGCGGGCGTGCCGTTCCCGGCGGTGTTCTGGGGAGCGGCGTACGGCTGGTCCGGGCCCGCGGCGGAGGCGGCCGCCGTGCGTGAGCGGTCCCCGTCGGACGTGCGGGGCGGGGGCGCCGCGACGCTGCGCGCCAGGCCCTGGGCCACGGCTTCGTTGATGGTGCCCGCGAGCCGGCGGGCCTCGGGCAGGCCCTGGTCGGTGAGGAGTTCGGCGAGGCCGCCCGCGTATCCCTGGCCGACCGCGCGGACCTTCCAGGCGCCCTGGCGGCGGTAGAGCTCCAGGGCGACGACCGCCGACTCGGCGTCCAGCCCGGTGATGGTGTAACTGGCGACCTCGGAACCGTCGAGGCCGGTGACCGCGACGAAGGGGGCGGCGACGGCACCGAACCGGACCGGGCCGCCGACGCCGGACGGCAGTGCGAGCAGCACCGTGACGCGGTGCACGCTCGCGGGCATGGCGTCCAGGTCGAAGGCGAGGCGATGGTCGGCCGCCGCCTGCTTGGACACCTCCAGTCCGGGCAGCGTGGGCGCGCCCGGATGGGCGACCCATTCGACGCCGCGGACCTTGCCCTGCTCGTCGCTGAGCGTGGCCCCGGCCACGATCGGCTTCCCCGCCGACACGCGGACCTCAAGTCGGGCCTGGGAGAGCGGATGGTTCTGCCCCCGGACCAGCTCGGCCGTCATCGCCTTGTCCCCCTACGTCGCTTCGTGTGCTGCGTGCCCGCTGCCTACAGGTGCGGCAGGATCGCCGGCATCAGGTCCTGGAAGGTGCGGCCGTTGGCCGGGGTGCCGAGGGCCGTCATCTGCCAGCCCGTGCCCGCCCGGTGGACCTTCGCCATGATCTGTGCCGTGTACTGGCCGCCACCCGCCAGCGTGTAGCGGGCGAGTTCCTGGCCGTTGGTCTCGTCGACCAGGCGGCAGAACGCGTTCTGCACCTCCTGGAACGTCTGCCCCGTGAAGGAGTTCACGGTGAAGACGATCTGGTCGATGTGGACCGGAATGCGCTGCAGGTCGACGAGGATCGCCTCGTCGTCGCCGCCCTGGCCGACCCCGCCGACGAGGTTGTCACCGGTGTGCCGCACCGAGCCGTCGTCGCTGACGAGGTGGCGGAAGAACACGACGTCGATGGGCTGCTTGTCCGCGAAGAGCACGGCGGAGGCGTCGAGGTCGATCTCCCGGGTGCGCGAGCCGAACAGCCCTCGCCGGGGGGCCGCCTGCCAGCCGAGCCCCATCCGCACCGCGGTCAGGGTGCCCCCGTCGTTCTTCTGCAGACTGATGGCCTGACCCTTGGTCATGTTGACCGTCACGCGCTGTTCCCCTCTCGAACTGTCCCCTGTTGCCGCGGAATCCGCGGATGACGAGAACCCTACGCAGCGGCACTGACAGTGCCGAACCCCGGGCCGTACTTTGTGTCGGTCTTGCAACACAGCGCGCAGACGCCGGGGATTCGGCGCACGACCGAATCCCGGGGGCAGGTCAGGCCTGTCCCGCCTCCTTCATCTGACGAAGTTCCTTCTTCATCTCGGAGACCTCGTCGCGCAGCCGGGCGGCGATCTCGAACTGCAGGTCCGCGGCAGCGGCGCGCATCCGCTCGGTCAGCTCCTCGATCTGCTCGGCGAGTTCGGCGGCGGGACGGTCGGTCGGCACCGTCTGCTTGCCCTTGCCCTTGGCGGACTTGGCCGCCTTGCCGCCCAGCGCGGGGACCGGGGCTTTGGCACCCTTGCCGTCCTTGGTCCTGCGGTAGCCCGAGCCGAGCAGCTGCTCCGTGTCCACGTCCTCGCGGGCGATCTGCGCCACGATGTCGTTGATCTTCTTGCGGAGGGGCTGCGGATCGATGCCCCGTTCCGTGTTGTACGCGACCTGCTTCTCCCGGCGGCGGTTCGTCTCCTCGATGGCCTTCTCCATCGCCGGGGTGATCCTGTCGGCGTACATGTGGACCTGGCCGGACACGTTGCGCGCCGCGCGGCCGATGGTCTGGATCAGGGAGGTGCCCGAGCGCAGGAAGCCCTCCTTGTCGGCGTCGAGGATCGACACCAGGGAGACCTCGGGCAGGTCGAGGCCCTCCCGGAGGAGGTTGATGCCGACCAGGACGTCGAACTCGCCCGCACGCAGCTCGCGCAGCAGCTCGACTCGGCGCAGCGTGTCGACGTCGCTGTGGAGGTAGCGCACCTGGATGCCGAGTTCCAGGAAGTAGTCGGTGAGGTCCTCGGCCATCTTCTTGGTGAGCGTGGTGACAAGGACGCGCTCGTCCTTCTCGGTGCGCTTACGGATCTCGTGCACCAGGTCGTCGATCTGCCCCTCGGTGGGCTTGACGACGACCTCGGGGTCGATGAGGCCGGTGGGGCGGATGATCTGCTCGACGAAGCCGTCCGCGCGGGAGAGTTCGTACTTGCCCGGGGTCGCCGACAGATAGACGGTCTGGCCGATGCGCTTTTGGAACTCCTCCCACTTCAGGGGGCGGTTGTCCAGCGCGGAGGGCAGGCGGAAGCCGTGGTCCACCAGGGTGCGCTTGCGGGAGGCGTCACCCTCGTACATGGCGCCGATCTGCGGGACCGTGTTGTGCGACTCGTCGATGACGAGCAGGAAGTCGTCCGGGAAGTAGTCGATCAGCGTGTTCGGCGGGGAGCCGGGCTCGCGGCCGTCGAAGTGCATCGAGTAGTTCTCCACGCCGGAGCAGGAGCCGATCTGGCGGAGCATCTCGATGTCGTACGTCGTGCGCATCCGCAACCGCTGGGCCTCCAGCAGTTTGCTCTGCTTCTCCAGCTCGGCGAGGCGCTCGCCGAGCTCCTTCTCGATGTCGTTGACCGCCCGCTCCATGCGCTCGGGGCCCGCCACGTAGTGGGAGGCCGGGAACACATAGACCTGCTGGTCGTCGCTGATGACCTCACCGGTGAGCGGGTGGAGCGTGGAGAGGGCCTCGATCTCGTCGCCGAACATCTCGATGCGGACGGCCAGCTCCTCGTAGACCGGGAAGATCTCGATGGTGTCGCCGCGCACCCGGAAGGTGCCACGTGCGAAGGCCACGTCGTTGCGCGTGTACTGGATGTCGACGAAGCGGCGCAGCAGATCGTCGCGGTCGATCTCGTCGCCGACCTTCAGCGCGACCATCCGGTCCACGTACTCCTGCGGCGTACCGAGGCCGTAGATGCAGGAGACCGAGGCGACCACGACGACGTCGCGGCGGGTGAGCAGCGAGTTGGTCGCGGAGTGGCGCAGCCGCTCGACCTCCTCGTTGATCGAGGAGTCCTTCTCGATGTAGGTGTCCGACTGCGGGACGTATGCCTCGGGCTGGTAGTAGTCGTAGTACGAGACGAAGTACTCGACGGCGTTGTTCGGCAGCAGCTCGCGGAACTCGTTGGCCAGCTGGGCGGCCAGGGTCTTGTTCGGTGCCATCACGAGGGTGGGACGCTGGAGCTTCTCGATCATCCACGCCGTGGTGGCGGACTTGCCGGTGCCGGTCGCGCCCAGCAGGACGACATCCCTCTCACCTGCGCGGATGCGCTTCTCCAGGTCAGCGATGGCCGCCGGCTGGTCACCGCTCGGCTGGTAGGGGCTGACGACCTCGAAAGGCGCCACCGAACGTTCGATCTTGGATACGGGCCGCATGGAATCCACCGTACGACCCCGCACTGACAACGGGGTCGGATCACCGGCTCTGGGGAGTGCGGGAACTGCGGTGTCCAGTGCGCCGGCCGGCCCCCGGAAGGGGACGGCGGCCGGGGCGGTGGGCGGTGGAGTGGGCCGGGATACCGGGCCTGATCTCCGAGGGGGTCCAGTCGGGCTTGCCCATGACCATCAGCGGGTCGAACATCACGACGACGCCCGCCAGGCACAGGAAGGCCAGCGGGCCGATCATCATGGGCGCGAGCAGGGCGGCGGGCGAGTCGCCGGACGGGGTGGTGCCGGAGCCGTGCAGATGGACGCTGAGCGCGGCCATGCCCGTGTAGTGCATGCCGGTGACCGCGAGCCCCATGACAAGACTGGCGCCCACGCTCCACAGGAACCCGCGTACCTGACCCGCGGCCCACAGCGCGGCGGTGGCGGCGACCACGGCTATCACCACGGAGGCGGAGACGGTGAAGGTGTTGTATTCGAGCTTCCCGTTGAGACGCATGCCCGCCATGCCCAGGTAGTGCATGGAGGCAACGCCCAGACCGGTGATGGTGCCCCCGGTGAAGAGCGCTGTTCCCGTGGCGCCCCGGTAGCCGACGATGAAGATCCCGATGCCGACCATCACGATCGCCACGCCCAGACTCGCGAACGTCGTCGGTTTGTCGTAGTGGACCGGCGTCTCCTGGACCGTGAACCCCATCATCGCGATGAAGTGCATGGTCCATATGCCGGAGCCGATCGCCGCCGAGCCCAGAGCCAGCCAGCCGGCCCGCCAGGAGCGGGCCACGAGCATCGATCTGGTGGTGCAGCGCAGGCCCAGCGCTCCGCCCAGGCAGGCCATGAGGTACGCCACAAGCGGCGTGACGAGTCCGTAACTGAATCCGTCGACCGTGCCCTGCATGCGCGGCTGCCCTTCCCGCCCTGTTACTCCTGGAAATCCCTGAAATGTCCCCCACCCTCAGGGCCGCGTGAGCGCCCAGGGTTGAGGCAGAGAGTATGACCCGCACCGGAATGGTCGAACGATTTTCCGGCAAAGAATCACGGCCTCGCCGCAGTTGTGCGCTACCCGTGAGCGGACTTGGGCAAGTCCATGCAATCCGTGGCCATTCTGCACCCCTCCTTCGTCGACTCCCTGCTGTCACTCTGGTGCTGTCGGTGATCTCTCGACGTGAGCTCGACGTGAGGAGTACCTATGCACGCGCGCGTTGCCGCCGCTACCACCGCCGCGCTTCTTGGCGGGACTCTCCTGGTCCTCCCCGCCTCCGGCGCCCGGGCCAAGACCGAGGGCGGCACCCCGGTGATCGTCTCCCACCGGGGTGCCTCCGCGTACGCGCCCGAGAACACGCTGGCCGCCATCGACAAGGCGGCGGCCATGGGGTTCAGCTGGGTCGAGAACGACGTCCAGCGCACCAAGGACGGCAAGCTCGTCGTCCTGCACGACGCCACGCTGGCGCGCACGACCGACGTCGAGCAGGTCTATCCCGGCCGGGCCCCCTGGAACGTCAAGGACTTCACGTCCGCGGAGATCGCACGGCTGGACGCGGGGAGCTGGTTCGCCTCCCGGTACGCGGGCACGCGCGTGCCGACACTGGAGCAGTACATGAACCGGGTGTCGCACAACCACCAGAAGCTCGTCCTGGAGATCAAGAACCCCGAGCTGTATCCGGGCATCGAGCGCCAGACCCTGAAGCTGCTGAACAATGACGGCTGGCTCGACCCCCCGCACCTCAAGAAGAGGCTGGTCGTCCAGAGCTTCAGCGCGGACAGCGTACGGACGGTCCACGACCTGCGCCCCGGCATCAAGACGGCCTTCCTGGGCACACCCCCAATGGCACAGCTGCCCGAGTACGCACAGTTCACCGACCAGATCAACTCGTCCTACACCACCATCTCGGCCGGCTACGTCGCCGCGCTCCAGGCCTTCGACGGCCCGCACGGCAAGCCGCTGGAGATCTTCACATGGACGGTGAACGACGCTGACAGCGCGCGGCGCGTCGCCCACTACGGCGTCGACGGTGTCATCACGAACAAGCCCGACGTGGTCCGCGAGGCGCTGCGAGGCCGGTGAAGAGGCGCCGGGCCGCGCCTACGGCGTGGAGCTCGTGCAACGGCCGTGGCGCGCACGGGGTGCGGCGTGCGCCCCAGGCGTTGTCAGTGGCGCGCCGTACCGTGGTTCGCATGAGCAGCCATGCGCAGAACGAGCAGCAGGTCGTGTGGGCCGTCGTCGGCACGGACATCGGTCCACTCCTGCTTGCGGCGACGCACGAGGGCCTGGTGAACGTCGTGTTCCACGCCACCGACTCCGTGCGCGACAAGGCACTGGACCGGCTCGCCTCCCGCCTCGGCACCGAGCCCGTCGAGGCCCCCGGCTCTCCACTGCTGGCCGAGGCGATACGGCAGGTCACGGCGTACTTCGCCGGCGAGCGGCGCGGCTTCGAACTGCCGCTTGACTGGTCGCTGATCTCCGGGTTCAACCGCCAGGTGCTGCGTGAGCTGGCCGCCGGCGTCCCGTTCGGCGCGGTCGTGGGCTACGGGGAGCTGGCCGGGCGGGTGGGCCAGCCGGGTGCGGCGCAGGCGGTGGGCGTGGCCATGGGCTCGAACCCGCTGCCGGTCGTTGTGCCGTGCCACCGGGTCGTCGAGAGCGACGGTGGCATCGGCGGGTTCGGGGGCGGACTGGAGACCAAACGGAAGCTGCTCGCTCTGGAAGGGGTGCTTCCGGAGCCGTTGTTCTGAGCTCCTGCGGCCCTTTTCCGTCTTGTTCTGGCTTGTTCCGGCTTGTTCCGGAGTCCTGCGGTCGTAGCGGGTTGATCGAGGCCCGCGGGTGATCCGATCCTGTTCTGTTCGCGTCGCCTCTGCGGGGAGCGCCTGTGCCTGACTGTTGGCTCGTGCCCGAGTGTCCAGCTCCGTGCGTTCCCGGGTCCTCGGTGTGACCGCCGTCGAGCGGCAGACCGGCATGCCTGTCGACGCGGAGGGGATACCCGCGCTGCGCCGCCGTATCACCGCCGTGCTGATCGCCGGCCAGATCCTTGGCGGGCTCGGTGTCGCCACCGGGATCGCGCTCGCCACCGTCCTGGCCAAGCAGGTCAGCGGCACCGAGTCGCTGTCCGGGCTCGCGCCCACGGCGACCGTCACCGGTACGGCGGTGCTCTCGGTACCGCTGGCCGCGCTGATGACGGCGCGGGGCCGTCGGCCCGGGCTCGTGCTGGCGTATCTCATCGGCGCGGCGGGGGCGGGTGTCGTCGTGCTCGCCGCGAGCATCGGGAACTTTCCGCTGATGCTGCTCGGCCTGGCCGGATTCGGCGCGGCCTCCTCGGCGAACCTGCAGTCGCGCTTCGCGGCCGCCGATCTGGCCGAGCCGGAGCGGCGGGCCCGGGCCATCTCGAACGTGGTGTGGGCCACCACCATCGGGGCGGTGCTGGGACCCAACATCGCCGCGCCCGCGGGGCGCAGCGTCTCCGGCCTCGGCATACCCGAGGCGGCGGGCCCGTTCCTGTGGGCGGCCGGGGTGTTTCTCCTCTCGGCGCTCCTGGTCGCCGTACTGCTGCGCCCCGATCCCCTGCTGACCGCCCGCGCCCTCGCGCCGGCCGAGGAGCAGTCCGCCGAGGCGCGCTCCATCCGGGCCGGTTTCGCCGCCGTCGCCGCCTCGCCGCGGGCCCGGCTGGCTCTGGTGACGGTGGCCGTCTCGCACACGGCCATGGTCTCGATCATGTCGATGACGCCGGTCGATCTCGGGCACCACGGGGCGAGCATCGACCTGATCGGACTGGTCATCAGCGTGCACATCGCGGGCATGTACGCGTTCTCGCCGCTCATGGGCCGCCTCTCGGACCGGCTCGGCCGGCTTTCCGGGATCGGCCTCGCGGTGGGGCTGCTGGCCTGCGCCGCGCTGCTCGCCGGCACGGCGCAGGGCAGCCACGGGCAGACGGCTGCGGGGCTCTTCGTCCTCGGCCTGGGCTGGTCGTCCGGGCTGGTGTCGGGCTCCGCGCTGCTCACGGACTCCGTGCCCCGGCCCGCGCGGGCCGCCGCGCAAGGGCTGGCCGACCTGACGATGAACACGGCGGCCGGTCTCGGTGGAGCGACCGCCGGTCTCGTCGTCGCGCAGGCAAGCTACGGCTGGCTGAACCTCGTCGCCGCGTGCCTGCTGGTGCCGCTGGGCGGCCTGGCGCTGTTCACTCGGCTCACGAAGACTTGAGCAGCCGCAGAGACCGGCAAGACCCAAGAAGCCGACAAGACCCAAGAAGGCGACGAGTCCTCAGAGGCTGCCAGGTCCTCAGAGGCTGATGTGGTACGCCTTGCGGAGCGTCTCGTGCACGGTCCAGGTCGTACGGTCGCCCTCACGCAGGATCGCCACGTCGCCGGGGCCCAGCTCCAGCGTGTCACCGTCCACGACGTCGACCGTGGCGCGCCCGCTGACGACCACGAAGAGCTCGTTGGCCTCCGTGTCGGTCACCACGCCCGGCGTGATCTGCCAGATGCCGCGCAGCTGCTTTCCGTCGGCGGACTCCCACAGCACCTTGCCCGTCACGACCGGGTCGCCGGAGACGATCTGGGCCGGGTCCAGCGGCTCCGGTTCCAGCTCGGCATCGGGGATGTGCACGGCGAAGGACGGGGTGGCCTGGGCGTTCGTCGTCATGGGCGGTCACCCTAGCCGGACGTGGGCAGCCTGCCGGGGCCGGGGCGTCGGGGCCTGCCCGGCAGCGGGGGCAGCGGCGCCGGCAACGCGTCCTCGCGCGGAGGGTGGCCGGAAAACACGGGCGGCAGCAGACTCCGCCCTGCGCACAGTCACTGGCATCCGCATCACGGAGCCACGCCGAGTTCGACCAAGTCGCCGGCCGCGAGTACGTCCTCGACCCGCACGGGGCACTGAACGGCGTACGGCCGGGTCTGACGGCCTGAGGAGGAGGGAAAAGGGTGTCCCGCGCGCGGGACACCCTTTTCTCACACCGAAGAGTCATTCATAGTGCCGGGCTTCGAAGACGTTCCCGTCCGGGTCTCGGAAGTAAAAGCTGCGCTTGGCCTTTCCGCGGGCGCCGAAGGAGTCGTGGCTGAAGTCCGAGACGGGGATGTCCCGTTCCTCCAGGCGGGCGCGCAGGGCGTCAAAGTCGTCTTCCCGCAAGGAGAGGCACACGTGGTTGACCGGGTGGCCCGCGCTGTCGGCGGCCCCTGGAACCATGGTCATGCGCTCCGCCATCGGGAGGGGCGCGAGGTCGAAGATGGTCTCCTCGTTGAGGCGCACGGAAGGGAACGACGCCTTCCCCGCGGCGAATTCGGTCACCCGCATGGGCTCCAGGCCGACCGCCTTCTCATAGAAGTCGGCTGCGGCGACCGGGTCGCGCACCCAGAGGACGACGTGGTCGAGACGTGCGCTGTTGTCCGTCATGTCCCCAGGCTGGTGTCGTACGTCGCGGGCCGCAAGGGTTTGACGGGGCGCGCCGCCCGCCAGAGATGAGGGAAGACCCGACGACAGGAGGCAGGCGCGTGTTCGTGGTGTCCGAAGAGGTGCGGCAGGCGCTCGACGCGCGTCGACCCGTGGTGGCCCTGGAGTCGACGATCATCGCGCACGGCCTGCCGCGCCCGCGCAATCTCCAGGTCGCGCTGGAGCTGGAGGATGCCGTACGGCAGGAGGGCGCCGTACCGGCGACGATCGCCGTGCTCGACGGGCACCCCCATGTCGGGCTGGACAAGGAGCAGTTGGAGAGGGTCGCGAACGAGGACGGGATCCGCAAGCTCGGGCATCGCGATCTGCCTCTCGCGGTGGCGGCGGGCGCGAGCGGGGCGACGACCGTGTCCGCGACGGCACTGCTGGCAGCCCACGCGGGCGTACGCGTGTTCGCGACGGGCGGGCTCGGCGGGGTGCACCGGGAGTGGACGGCGACCCAGGACGAGTCGGCCGACCTGGGCCTGCTCGCACGCACCCGGATCACGGTGGTGTGCGCGGGCGTCAAGTCGATCCTGGACGTGCCCGCGACCCTGCAGCGCCTGGAGACGCTGGGCGTGGCGGTCGCCGGATACGGCACGGGGCGCTTCCCCGGCTTCTATCTGTCCGACTCGGGCCATCCCGTGGACTGGACGCTGGACTCCCCCGGGCAGGTGGCGGAGGTCATGCGCGCCCAGGACGCACTGGGCGGACCGGAGTCGGCGCTCATCGTCGCCAACCCCGTGCCCGAGGAGGAACAGCTCGACCCCGATCTCCACGCGCGCGTGCTCGCCGACGCGCTGCAGGCGTGCGAGGCGGAGGGGGTGACCGGGCAGGCCGTGACGCCGTTCCTGCTCGACTACCTGGTGCGGCACACCGACGGGGCCTCACTGAGCGCCAATCTGGCGGCCGTACGCGGCAACGTACGGCTGGCGGGGCGGATCGCGGCGGCCTGGGCCGGGGCGTGACCGGGCCGGATCCCGGGACCGCGGTCCCTGGTGCGAGCGCGCCCGGCGGGGCACTGCTCGTCGTCGGTGACGTGGTCACGGACATCGTCGCCCGGCACCGCGGCCCGCTCGCAACGGGCACCGACACGGTTGCCGCTGTCCGGACCCTGCCGGGCGGGGCGGGCGCCAACGTCGCGTGCTGGGCGGCGTACGGGGGCTGCGCGGACGTGCGGATGCTCGGGCGGGTGGGCGCGGACGCGGTCGCCTGGCACGAGCGGGAGCTGACGGACTGCGGTGTACGTCCGATCCTCGTCGTCGATCCCGAGGCGCCGACGGGGACGGTGATCTGTCTGGTGGACACGGGCGCCTTTGCCGAGCGCACGTTCCTCACGGACAGGGGCGCGTCGCTTCGGCTGGACCCCGGTGACTGGTCGCCGACGCTGCTCGACGGCGTGGCGCGGCTGCATCTGTCGGGCTACCTGTTCTTCTCCGATCCGGGCAGGGCGCTGGTGACGGTGGCTCTGGAGGCGGCACGCACGCGTGGCATCCCGGTGAGTCTGGATCCGGCGTCCGCGGGGTTCCTCGCCGAGCTGGGCGTGGACCGTTTCCTGGAGCTCGCGGAGGGCGTCGACGTCCTGCTGCCCAGCTGCGACGAGGCCATCCTGCTGACCGGGCTGCCCGACCCGGCGGACGCGGCGGCCAAGTTGAGCCGCCAGGTCCCGCTGGTCGTCACCAAGCTGGGCGGCGAGGGAGCCCTGGTGGCACGCGGCGGGTCCGTGCGGGCCCACGTCCCGGCGGCGCCCGCGACACCGCACGACACCACCGGCGCCGGCGACGCCTTCACCGGAGCGTTCCTCGCGGCCCTCCTCGCAGGCGCGGAGCCGGAACGGGCGGCCGCGGAGGGGTGCCGGGCCGGGGCGCGGGCGGTGGAGAAGGTGGGCGGGCGGCCTCCGGCGCGTGACCGGCCCGGGGCGGGCTGACCCTCTCCCTCGGCCCCTTCACAGGCCCCACGCTTACCTCTTGCGACCCCACACCGAGATCATCGGGGCGGTGGCCAGGTCCATGGAGCCGGAGGCCACGTTGGCCAGGTGGCGGTCGATGTCCTGGTCCGTGGCGAGGCCCGCGCTGACGAGCTGGTCGCGGATCTGACGGATCGTCGCGGATTCCAGGGCGGTGCAGGCGGGCGAGGCGACGGGGAAGTACGCGTCGGCCTCCACTCCGCTCAGACCGGCCTCACGCAGCAGACGCGGGAGTTTGCGCCCGTAGGAGAGGTCGGCGCCGCGCTCCGCGAGCAGGCTGCGGAAGCCCTGGCGCAGCCGGTTCGCGAGCTGTTGCTCGGGACCGTACTCGTCGGGGCAGAGCAGCGGTTGCAGGGCGGGGTCGGCGTCCTCGACGAGCAGTCGTCCGCCGGGCCGCAGGGCCTTGACCATCGACCGCAACGCCCGCTCCCGGTCCGGGACGTGCACCAGGACGAGCCGGGCATGGACGAGGTCGAAGCCCTCCCCCGGCGGTTCCTCGGCGCCCACGTCGTGGACGCGCACCTCGACCGGTGGCCGCGCCGCGGAGGCCGCCCACGAGGTGTCGATGTCGGTGGCGATGACCCGTCCGGTCGGGCCGACCTTCTTGGCGAGCCAGGACACCACGGACGTCCCGCCCGCGCCGACCTCCCAGCAGCGCCAGCCGGACCCGATACCGAAGCGCTCCAGGTGACGGAACGTCGTGGGGTCGAAGAGAGTGGCGAAGGCGTCGAAACGCCTTCCCGCCTCGGTCTGTCGGTTGTCGAGGAGATACCCGTCGCTTCGCGTCATGCCGAGATCATCCCAGTTGACCGCCTTGTCGCGAATCGTCGACGCTCCGTGGCTCCCCTCACAACCCGCCGGGTGGCCCGCTCCCGCGGACGGAAGGAAACGACAACCACGAACCGGACCGGAACGCTCCGTTCCCACAGGCTTTTCCGGGGATCGTTTCGGACTGGCAGACTGGCTCGCCAAGGCGCAACGTGCGGCGCAAGGAGATCCACGCGAGGAGATCCAGATGTCCATGGCAGGGAATCTGCGGAAGGTCACCGGTCTCGGGAGGGTCGGTGGCCTGCGCAAGGTGGCACGGCTGACCCGGCGGCGCGACCGCGTGGACCTCAGCCACCCCGCCCGCTCCCCGCTGGGCTCCGCGGTGGTCAACTGCGTGGCGTACCAGGACGGGGCCAGAGTCCCCGGCGGCCGCGATCTCGTGGACACCGTGGAGCGGATCCGCAAGCACGATGAGGGGTTCGTCTGGCTCGGGCTGCACGAACCGACGCAGAAGGAGTTCGCCGGTATCGCCGAGCTCTTCGATCTGCATCCGCTCGCCGTCGAGGACTCCGTGGACGCCCATCAGCGCCCGAAGGTGGAGCGGTACGGCGACACGCTGTTCGCGGTGTTCAAAACGGTCTGCTACGTAGAGCACAAGGAACTGACGGCGACCAGCGAGGTGGTCAACACCGGCGAGATCATGGTCTTCGTCGGCCGCGACTTCGTCATCACGGTGCGGCACGGAATGCACGGTTCGCTGGGGCCGCTGCGCGAGGAGCTGGAAGCCGACGCCAACCAGCTCGCCAAGGGGCCGGCCGCGGTGCTGCACGCGATCGCGGACCATGTCGTCGACGACTACCTGACCGTCACGGACGCGGTGCAGGAGGACATCGACCAGGTCGAGACCGATGTGTTCGCGGAGAACGGCGCACGCGCCGACCCGGGCCGGATCTACCAGCTCAAGCGTGAACTCCTGGAACTCAAGCGGGCCGTGGTCCCGCTCGGCCGCCCGGTCCTGGATCTCGCCACCCGGCCGATCCGGGTGGTCGACCCGGAGATACAGGCGTACTTCCGGGACGTCTCCGACCACCTGCTGCGGGTCACCGAGCAGATCGCCGCCTTCGACGAACTGCTCAACTCGATCCTGCAGGCGCACCTCGCGCAGGTGACGGTGTCGCAGAACGAGGACATGCGGAAGATCACGGCATGGGCCGCCGTCATCGCCGTACCGACGATGGTCTGCGGGGTGTACGGCATGAACTTCGACAACATGCCGGAACTGCACTGGCGGTTCGGCTACCCCATAGTCATCGGCGTGATCAGCATCGCCTGTCTCGTCCTGTACCGGGGGTTCCGGCGCAACGGCTGGCTGTGAGGGGTACGACGCAACCCCTCGCCCGGCACGGTCGGTGATGCCGGCAGGGCGAGGGCCCGCGGTCTGCTGTCGGGGTCCGGGTCAGCGTGTCGCGCTCTTCGCGTAGACGCTCTCGACCCAGGCGGCGAGCTGGTCGTCCGTCAGGTGCTGGGCCAGGTCGGCCTCGCTGATCATGCCGACCAGACGCTTGTTCTCGATCACCGGAAGCCGGCGGATCTGGTGCCCCTTCATCTCCTGAAGCACCTCGCCGACATCGGCGTTCGACTCGATCCAGCGCGGTGTGCCCTGAGCCATCTCGCCGGCGGTGATACGCGCCGGGTCATGGCCCATGGCCACGCAGCCGACGACGATGTCGCGGTCCGTGAGGATGCCGCAGAGCCGTTCGTTCTCGTCACTGATGGGCAGGGCGCCCACGTTCAGCTCGCGCATCAGCTGCGCTGCGCGGTCCAGGGTCTCGCTGGCGGGGATCCACTGGGCGCCGCGGTGCATGATGTCTCCGGCGGTGGTCATGAAGTACCTCCCGATGCCGGACGGCCGGCGCGGTGCGGAACGCTCCGCTAGTCCCGGCGCCCTACATTCTCGGCGCGCACCCGGGGATGCGCACCCGGAAGTCGACGGTTTCGGACGATTGCCCAGCACCTTCCGCGCCCGAAGGCCGGGCGCTGCCCGGGCCCGGGCACCCGGCACCACCCGAGCGCGGACACCCCGCACCGCAGGGCTCAGACCGCGAAACCGACGATCTTCTGCGGGACCACGCGGATGATCACGCGGACCTCGTCGTCGTTCTCCGCCGGGGGGTCGATACCGAGGTACTTGTGCGAGAGCTCGTGGGGCAGACGCTTGGCGTCGTCGGGGAGGATCTCGGCGGTGCCACGGATCTCCACCGAGGTGTAGGGGTTGGCGAGGTCGAAGACGGAGACGCTGATGCGGGGGTCGCGCTGGAGGTTGCGCACTTTTTGACGGCCGGCGGTCGAGGAGAAGAGGACGGTGTCGCCCTCGCGTTTGATCCAGACCACCGAGTTCTGGGGAGAGCCGGTGGGGCCGAGAGTGGCGACGCTGGCGAAGTTCTTGGCATCGAGGAGGGAACGGACCGATTCGTCAAAGGAGATGGTCATGCCTCGCAGCATAACTATATGCGCGTGCATATAAAAGGGGTTCAGGTGAAGAGGGGCTTCCACGCGGGATGGCGGGGGTCGTCGGCCCGCACCAGGACGTCGGCCGTGGCGGCCGGGTCCACCTCCGTCTCGTAGCGCTCGAAGGCGGGGAGGGTCCAGTGCTCGGCCTCGGGGGTGCGGCGGCGAAGGGCGCCCGGGGAGAGGAGGAGGTGGACGCTCAGATCGAAGGGAAACCAGTGACGCAGGAGGAGGGGGCCGTGCATCAACAGGACACCGCTGGGCGGGAGTTGAGCGTAGGGACTGCGGGTGGCGCGGTCGGTGGCCGGGTCCCACAGGTCGGGCAGGACGCGGCCGTCACCGCCCGGTTCGAGCGGGCCGAAGACCTCGCGCCAGAGGGCACCGGTGTCGAGCCAACCGTCGTAATACGCCTCCACGTCCCGGTGTCCGTACTCGAACCGCAGCGAAGCGGGGCGCAGGAAGCCCTCCGCGCCGACGACGAGCGAGGACCGGCCGCGTATGCGCAGCGCCTCGGACACCCGGTGCGCGAGGTCGCCGGGGCGGGCGGCCGGGGCGCCGTCGAAGGCGACGCGCGGCCAGGGGCTGCCGTCGTCCGGCTTCAGGTCGAGCAGCCGGTCGGCGAGCTGGTCGCCGAGCCGTTCCCAGGTGATCGCTTCGAGTCGCACAGGACCCATGATGCCGCGATCAGTACGCGTTCCCTTGAGCCTGGCGAGGAGCGGCGAGAGGTGCGGGGCGCTCCAGGCGTCCTGAAGGAGGCGAGTGGCGTCACGCCGGGCGTCGACGTGGACCCAGGGGCGGACCGGGGAATGAACCTGTCATGGCACGACTTCCAACTCCCCCGCCCATCAGCGGGCTTCTCGTCTTCCAGCCCCTCAAGCGGCGGCACTGTCTGGAGTGCCGTGGTGGGCCGCTGGCACTGCTGGTGCTGGAGAGCGGGTCGCCGCGCTGCCTCGACTGTGCCGACCTCGGGCATCTGGTGTTCCTGCCGCGGGGCGACACCGCCCTGACGCGGAGGTCACGGGAGGGCAGTGCGCTGTCGGCGGTGGTGGTGCGGTTCAACCGGCGGCGGAGTCGGTACGAGCGGCAGGGCGTGCTCGTCGAGGAGGCGGCGCTCGCCCGGGCCGAGGAGCGGTGCCTGGCGGACGCGGAGGCGCGGCGCCGACGGCGGGCGCGGGACGCGCGGCGGCGGGCCGATGAGGACGTGCGGTTCACGGACGCGTTCGCGCGGGAGATCCGGCGGCTGTTTCCCGGCTGTCCGGCCGACCGCGCGCAGGTGATCGCCACTCATGCCTCGCTGCGCGGCAGCGGACGTGTCGGGCGCAGTGCCGCCGGCCGCGCCCTGTCCGCTTCGGCGGTGACCTCGGCGGTGCGGGCATCCGTACGGCACACGGACACGCCGTACGACCAGCTGCTGATGAGCGGTGTGCCGCGATACGAGGCCCGGCGCCGGATCGCGGCCATGGTGGAGGACCGGCTGCGGGAGTGGGGAGAGGGGTACCGGTGGGGCGACGGGATCACGGCGCTCGCGTGACGGCGGCAGACGCTCGCGTATGCCCCAGCGCATCTCGGCCATGGTCACTGTCCTCGTACGGGATTTCACTTGTGGTGACGGTGTGTGCCGTGCAGGATCTTTGACTTCGGGGGATCGAAGCGGGAGTGGACATGATCGGTGGACCGTACTTCGTGCTGACGGTGTTGGGGGTGCTCGGCTGCGGGGTGGTGGCCGGGGTCTTCTGCGGGTTCTCGACGTTCGTGATGAGAGGACTCGCGGACCTGCCGCCCGCGCAGGGCGTCGCCGCCATGAACTCGATCAACACCGCCGCCGTACGTCCGGCTTTCATGCTCGTGTTCGTCGGGTCCGCCGGGCTGTGCGCGGTTCTCGGCGTGGTCACGTTCGTGCTGCTGCCGGACGAGGGGACGGTGGAACTGCTGCTGGGCAGTGTGCTGTACCTGGTCGGGTCGTTCGGGGTGACCGTCGTCGCGAACGTCCCGCGCAACGACGCGCTGCTCAAGTTGGATCCGGGCACCCCGGAAGCCGCCACGTACTGGCGCTCGTACGTGCGCGAGTGGACGATGTGGAACCACATCCGCACGATCGCGGCGGCCGCCGCGGCACTGTCCTACCTGCTCGCCCTCACCTGAGCGGCATGCCCGCCCTCACCTGAGCGGCGGGGCGCGCGGGGGCGTCGTATCGTGGCGTGAAAGGAGTGCCGCAGAAAAGGCCGTGGGCCGATGCCGTCCCCCGGTGGTGCGGCCCGCACGCGCATGTTCGCAAGGGAGACGGCGATGGCCGATCCCAAGGGTTTTCTCACCACACCGCGCGAGGAGCACCCGCGTCGGCCCGTCGAGGAACGGGTGCGGGACTGGAACGAGGTGTACGTCCCCGGGGCGCTGCTGCCGATCATCAGCAAGCAGGCCGATCGCTGCATGGACTGCGGGATCCCGTTCTGCCACGATGCCTGCCCGCTGGGCAATCTGATCCCCGAGTGGAACGACCTCGTCTCGCGGGAGGACTGGCGGGCGGCGAGCGACCGGCTGCACGCCACCAACAACTTCCCCGAGTTCACGGGTCGGTTGTGTCCCGCGCCGTGCGAGGCGGGCTGTGTGCTCGCGATCAACCAGCCCGCGGTCACCATCAAGAACGTCGAGGTGGCCATCGCCGACCGCGCCTGGGCGGACGGGTTCACCCCGCCCCGCCCGCCGGACCGGCTCACCGGGCGGACCGTCGCCGTGATCGGATCGGGCCCCACCGGCCTTGCCGCGGCGCAGCAGTTGACCCGGGCCGGGCACACCGTCGCCGTGTACGAGCGGGCCGACCGGATCGGCGGGCTGCTGCGCTACGGCATCCCCGCGTTCAAGATGGAGAAACGGCACCTCGACCGGCGACTTGAGCAGATGCGGGCGGAGGGCACGAAGTTCAGGACGTCGACGGCGGTCGGCCGGGACATCGGGGCCGGAGAGCTCCGAGCACGTTACGACGCTGTCGTGCTCGCCGTGGGAGCCACCGCCTGGCGTGAACTCCCGCTGGAGGGACGGGAACTGACGGGCATTCACCAGGCGATGGAGTATCTGCCGCTCGCCGACCGGGTGTGTCAGGGGGATCTTGCGGAATCCCCGCTCTCGGCCGCAGGAAAGCACGTCGTCATCGTCGGCGGCGGCGACACCGGGGCGGACTGTCTGGGCACGGCGGTGCGCGAGGGCGCCAAGTCGGTGACGCAGCTGGACATCTATCCGCTCCCGGCGGCTGAGCGCGACGAGGACACCGAGCCGTGGCCGACGTACCCGAAGGTCTACCGGCTCTCCGCCGCGCACGAGGAGGCCCGCGATCTGGAGACGGCCCCCGCGGCTGACGCGGACGCGCGGCTCTTCGCGGCGTCCACGCTCCGTTTCACCGGGGACGGGACAGGCCGTGTGAACGCACTGCACCTCGTCGAGGTGGACGACCGGCGCAGCGCGCTGCCCGGCTCGGAGCGGACGCTCCCGGCCGACCTGGTGCTGCTCGCCCTCGGCTTCTCCGGACCCGACCGCCACGACGGCCTGATCGACCAGCTCGGCCTCACCCTCGACGCTCGCGGCATGATCGCCCGCGACGCGGACTTCGCGACCAACGTCCCCGGCGTGTACGTCGCCGGGGACGCGGCCCGCGGCGCGTCCCTCGTCGTCTGGGCCATCGCCGAGGGCCGCGCGGTGGCGGCAGCGGTGGACCGCCGTCTCACGGGTGACGCCCGGCTGCCGGCGCCGATCGGACCGTACGACGGGCCGATGACGGCGTAGCCGGACCGAAGGCCCCATGGAACTCAGCCCCTGGGCCGGCGGTCACCTGCGCTGATCCGTGCCCGCGACCTTCGCCGTCGACAGGGCGATCCGGTTCCAGGTGTTGATCGCGAACACGAGGGCCAGCACCTGGGCCAGTTCCTCGTCGTCGAAGTGGGCGGCGGCCTGCGCGTAGACGTCGTCCGGGACACCGCCGTCCGCGACCAGGGTGACCGCCTCGGTGAGGGCGAGCGCGGCGCACTCCTTCTCCGTGAAGAAGTGGCGGGCCTCGCGCCACACCGCGATCATGTGCAGCCGGTCCTCGCTCTCGCCCGCCTTGCGCGCGTCGTTGGTGTGCATGTGAAGGCAGTACGCGCAGTGGTTGAGGTGCGAGGCGCGGATCTGGATCAGTTCGACGAGGGCCGGGTCCAGACCCTGGCGGGCCGCGGCGTCGAAGCCGATGAGGGCCCGGAAGGCCTTCGGGGCGGACTTCGCGAAGTCGAGACGCGGCCGGCTCTCGTCGATCCTGTGCGCCGAGTGCGTCGCGTGCGCCGTGTGCGTGGTCGTTGCCTGCGCAGTGGTCGTCGTGGTCGTCGTGTTCGTCGTCATGACCATGAATCTACGGGCCACAAAGACCACCTGTATGGTTCATTTCCATGGCTGAGTCATGGGTCAATTCCGCGGAGCGGATCGGTGCCGATCTGCACTTGGAGATGGAGACGTCCGGGGCGGGCGGTCGGCGGGCCGCGCTGATCCGCGCGCTGCGCGAAGCCGTGCGCTCGGGGCGGCTCGCGCCGGGCACCCGTCTCCCGCCCTACCGCTCGCTCGCCGCCGACCTCGGCGTCGCCCGCAACACGGTCGCCGACGCGTACGCCGAGCTGGTCGCCGAGGGGTGGCTGAACGCCCGGCAGGGTTCGGGTACCCGGGTCGCGGAGCGGGCGGAGCCGCCGGGCGCCGCCGCGCGCGTACGCCCCAAAGCACCTCCACGCGCGCGTGGCCCTCGGCACGACCTGCGACAGGGCACCCCGGACGCGGGGTCGTTCCCGCGTGCCGCCTGGGCGGCGTCGTACCGGCGGGCGCTTCAGCAGGCGCCCAACGAGGCCTTCGGGCCCGGCGATCCAGCCGGCCGCGCGGAGCTGCGTCATGCACTGGCCGCCTACCTGGCACGCGTGCGCGGCGTGCGCACGAGCCCGGAGCGGATCGTGATCTGCTCGGGCTTCGCGCACGCCCTGCGCCTGCTGTTCACCAGCCCCGGCGGGGTGTTGCGCGGCCCGCTGGCCGTCGAGTCGTACGGCCTCGACTTCCACCGGGCGCTGCTGGCCGCCGCGGCCGTGACGACCGTTGCGCTGCCGCTCGACGAAGACGGCGCCCAGGTGTGTGCGTTGGGCCGGGAGCGGGCCGTACTGCTCACACCGGCGCACCAGTTCCCCACCGGCGGCCCCCTGCACTCCGCACGACGCGCCGCCGTGATCGACTGGGCACGCGCGCGTGGCGGCGTGATCGTCGAGGACGACTACGACGGGGAGTTCCGCTACGACCGCAAGCCCGTCGGGGCGTTGCAGGGGCTGGACCCGGAGCACGTCATCCACGTCGGGTCGGTCAGCAAGAGCCTGTCACCCGCGCTGCGGCTCGGCTGGATGGTCCTTCCGGAGCGGTACGTCGACGGGGTTCTGGAGGCCAAGGGGGAACGGGAGGCGTGGGCGAGCGCCCTCGATCAGCTGGCGTTCGCGGACTTCATCACCTCCGGGGCGTACGACCGTCATGTGCGGCGTATGCGGCAGCGGTACCGGGGCCGTCGTGACCGTCTTGTCGCCGCCCTCGCCGCGCACGCGCCGCACATCGAGGTGACGGGTATCGCGGCCGGGCTGCACGCGGTGCTGCGGCTGCCTCCGGGGACCGAGCAGTCCACGGTCAAGGCGGCGACCTGGCAGGGGATCGCGCTCGACGGGCTCGCCGAGTTCCGGCACCCGGAGGCGGTGACGTCCGCACCGGACGGGCTGGTCGTGGGCTATGCGACGCCTGCAGAGCATGCGTACGGGGCTGCGCTGGAGGCGCTGTGCGGGGTGTTGCCGCCCGGGTGAGGGCCCGGCCCGCGGCGGGCCGGGCCTGCCCGGTTCAGGGCTTGCGTCCCACCGCCCCGTACCCCGGTACGGGCCCCTCTCCCCCGTACTCGACGATCTCGCCGAGCTCCGGCTTCCAGTCGACGGCCAACACGACGCCGGGGTCGACGAGTTCAAGGCCCTTGAAGAAGCGGCCTATCCGCTCGCCGTCACGCAGCGCCAGGGTCATGCCGCGCTTGCGGTAGATCTCGGTCGCCTCCGCCCCCTTCTCGGGGTCGGTCTCGTCCGAGGCGTGCGAGAGCATCAGGTAGCTGCCGGAGGGCAGTTCGGCCAGCAGCTTCTCCACGAGTTCGTACGCGCCGTCCTCGTCCGCGATGAAGTGCAGCAGCGCGACGAGCGAGAGCGCGACGGGCTCGGTGAAGTCCAGGACCTTCTTGGCCTGTTCGATGATGGTGCCGGGTTCCCGCACGTCGGCCTGCAGGTACTCGGTGAGGCCCTCGCCCGTGCTGCGCAGCAGGGCCTCCGCGTGGGCCAGCACGATCGGGTCGTTGTCGCAGTACACGACGCGGGCGTCCGGCGCGATCTCCTGGGCGATCTGGTGGAGGTTGGGCTCGGTCGGGATGCCGGTGCCGATGTCCAGGAACTGCCGTACGCCGTTCATGGCCAGCCAGCGGGTGGCGCGGTGCATGAACGCGCGGTTGATCTGCGCCATCGCCGGGATGCGCGGTTCGAGGGCGACCAGTTGTCTGCCCATCTCCTCGTCGACGGGGTAGTTGTCCTTGCCGCCCAGGAACCAGTCGTACATCCGCGCGGGATGGGGCTTGCTCGTATCGATCTCGATGGGCGCCTGCCCGGTCATGACAGTCTCCGTAGGCTCGTGAAGTTCATGGGTTCGGGAAACCCATGAACTTCAAGAAGGCGATCAACTCACAGCAAGATTAGGCAACTTGAACAAGTTTGAACGGATCATGGAGAGAGCAGCGGCTCGCAAGGGTGTGGTTCAGGACAGCAGGAAGTCCGCTTCTCCGGCCTTCGCCCCCTGGATGAACGCGGTCATCTCGCCCGGTGTGTAGATCAGTGCCGGGCCGTCGGGGTCCGCGGACTGCCGGACCGCGATGCGTCCGTCGGCGAGCTTCATCGCCTCCAGGCAGTTGCCTCCGTTGCCACCGCTCCACGGCTTGTGCCAGCCCTCGCTGCCCAGCTCACGGGCAGGCATCCCGTTGTAGATCCGCACGTCGCGTCCGTTGCGTCCGTCGAGTCCGTTGACTCCGCCGGCTCCGGTGCGCCCGTTGCGTATCCGCGCCTTGATGCGTTCCATTCACAGCTCCTTGCGGAGATCCAGCAGGATCTCCTTCGTGCGATGTGCCGTGGCGGCCTGCGCCGCCATGCGGTCCATGACCTCGAGGTGGGTCGCCACCTCTGAGCGCGAGTCCAGATAGACCGCGCCGGTCAGGTACTCGCTGTAGACCATGTCCGGGAGTTCCGGCATGGCAAAGCGGAACAGCACGAAGGGCCCGTACGTACCCGGGTGCGGCCCCGCGGCGAACGGGGCGACCTGCAGGGTCACGTTGGGCAGCTTCGCGGTTTCGAGCAGTTTGTCGATCTGGGCGCGCATCACCGCCGGGCCGCCGACGGGGCGGCGCAGGGCCGTCTCGTCCATGACGACCCAGAACCGGGGTGCGCCCTCCCGAGTGAGCAGATCCTGGCGTTGCATGCGCAGCGCCACATGACGTTCGATGTCCTCGGGTCTGGTCTGGCCGATGGCACCCGACTTCAGGACACCGAGCGCGTAGTCCTCGGTCTGCAACAGCCCTGGCACGAAGTGGGGTTCGTACGAGCGGATGAGGGCGGCCGCACCCTCCAGGCTGACGTGCATCGAGAACCAGCCCGGCAGGATGTCGTGAAACCGCTGCCACCAGCCCGGCCTGTTGGCCTCCTCGGCCAGTTGGACGAAGGCCTCGGCCTCGTCGTCGGAGATGCCGTACGACCTCAGCAGGAGCTGTAGGTACGGAATTTTGAGGGAGACCTCGGCCATCTCCATGCGGCGGACCGTGGCGGGCGCGACACGCAGGATTCGGGCGGCCTCCTCCCGCTTGAGACCCGCGCGTTCCCGCAGGTCCAGCAGGCGCCGGCCGAGGACGACCTGACCGACCGTCGGCGCTGACCGCGGTTCGCTCACGCCCCACCTCCCCTGTGTCCGGACAGCCCGGGCGGCGCCGTTCGGATGCTTTTTCCTGCTTCTTCGCAGATCCCAACTGGCGCCGCTCGACGGGTTGTTGCGAGCAGTGTGCCACGCGTCCTCTCGGCGTCACATGGCACTCTGCATTTTTCATAGTGACACTTGCCAAGTGTTCACGGCGGGGCGATAGTGGCAAGCGTGACTCCGTCCGCGCCGTTAGGAACAGCCGCCGCCGAAGACCGCTCCGGTCTCCGCGCCGCCTCAGGGCCCAGCCCCGTCGCGGCCGCCGAGCGCCGGTTCCGCTTCGAGCTGGCCGCCCATCCGGGCTCCGTCGCCCGGGCCCGGCAGCTGACGCGCTCCGGACTGGCCGGGTGGGCGGTGTGCGACGACACCGTCGAAACGGCGGCCCTCGTCGTCTCCGAGCTGGTCACCAACGCGATCGTGCACAGCGCCGGCGAGCATGTCGTCTGCGAGCTGCACGACGGGGACGACCTGGTACGGATCGCCGTACAGGACGAGGGATGCGCTCCGGGCGAGCCGCACCCCTCGCCGGAGCGTCCCGAGGAGGAGCACGGGAGGGGATTGCTCCTCGTCTCGGCCCTGTGCAGGGCATGGGGGGCCCAGGACACCGGGCCGGGACTGCTGGTCTGGGCGGAACTGCCGCGCGCAGCGGACCGCGTTCCCTCCGGGGAACCGGTCGGCGGGGCGGTGCCGCCCGCCCGGGACCTGTCGTGTTCCGGCGACAGGTCCCGGGTGGCTTCGCAGGACGAGGCAAAGCGGTCCGTTCAGGGCCGGAACCAGAACACCGACGCCCGTTCCGACCTGGGGTGGAGCGCGAAGAAGCCGCCGGCCGACGGCCGAGGCGACGGAACGGGAACGTCCTCGGGAACGGGGAGCACAGGGGTCCCCCCGATCGAGCCGAGCGAGGATTGAGGAAGGGCGTGAGGGAAACGTCGGTGCGCGCGTCAGGGTCGGGGTCAAGGTCGCGATCGGGGTCCAGATCCGTGGCCGGGTCCGCGACTGCCCAGGTCCTGTCCCTGGACACGCTGGTGCGCCTCAAGCGCGGGCAGCGGTCGTCCGGAGCGCTCAGACGACTCGTCCTGCCCGACGGTATGACGGTGCCGCTCGGCTGCGACGCGGTGGCCACGCCCGCGCACCTCGGACCGATCGTGCTGGCCCGGCTGCCGCGCGTCGGCTGTGTCTACGCCGACGGGTCGCGCTGGTGGTGGATCGTGCCCGCCGACTCCGACGTCGCCCTGGAGTGGCCGGAATCCACGCACTACGCCACGGGGGCACTCCTCCCGGACAGCCCCGGCGTTCCCGCGCTCATCCACACACCGAACGGCACCGTTCCGTACACCCCGCCGATCCCCCTCTACCTGGCACTGTGCCGGGTGACGGACACGACACCCGTCTGGTCGCGTCCGATCAGTGCGTGAAGCGCGTGCCTGTGTGTTGAGCACGCACAGGCACGCAGGGCCCCCGACCGCTCAGGCGCGTCCGCGGCTCAGCTCACCGCCTGCTTCACGAGCGCACCGATGCGCGCCTCCACCTCGGCCGTCACCTCGGTCAGGGCGAACCCGGCCGCCCACATCGTGCCCTCGTCCAGCTTCGCCAGATCGCTGAACCCGAGGGTCGCGTAGCGCGCCTTGAACTTCTCCGCGCTCTGGAAGAAGCAGACGACCTTGCCATCCAGCGCGTAGGCGGGCATCCCGTACCAGAGCTTCGGCGCGAGGACCGGGGCATTGGCCGTGACGACGGCATGGACGCGCTCGGCCATGATCCGGTCCGAGTCCTGCATTTCGGCGATCTTCGCGAGCACCTCCTTCTCCGCCTGTGCCGCCTTGTCCGCGGCCGAGCTGCGGCGCGCTGCCGCCTTCAGCTCCTGGGCGTGGTCCTTCATCGCGGCCCGCTCCTCGGCCGTGAACCCCTCGTGCTTGCTGCTTGCGTTGCTGCTCATGGCAGTTCTCCCCTGTTCTCGCCGGTTCTCCCCGTGACGATCACTGCCACCATGCCATGAGACGTCCGTGCCGACGGGAGTGTCCGAGCAACACGGGCCCGGGGAAAACCCGTTGCCGGGACGGATGGAGAGCTCGGTACGTGGGGATGCACCGTTCGTGCACGATCGGGGGAGGCCGAGGATGGGACACAAGAGGGGACAGAAGAAGCGGGACGGGTCCCAACCCGGGCCGTCCGACTCGGAGTTACTGCTCTTCGGCGGTCCACTCCGTTACGACATGGGCTGGAACCGGCATTCGGACGCGTTCCTGGAGCTGAGCTTCCGGGCCATGGTGACGAGGCTGCCGTCCCTGCTCGCGTCCAGCTTCCGGCTCGCCTGGAAGGCGGACCGCCGCGCCGCCCGTATCGTGCTGGCCGCCGAGGTGACCCGTGGCGCGGCCCAGGCGGTGAGCCTGCTCGCGGTCAACAGCGTGTTGGGCCGGGTGATGGCGGGCGGCACGGTCGAGGACCGGCTGCGCGACGCGGTTCCGGCCCTGGTCACGGTCGCCGCCGTGATGCTGCTGGCCGCGCTGCTGCGGGCCGCGTCGACGTACGCCACCGGACGCCTGGAGCCGAAGGTGGAGCGAGTGGCGACCGAGCTGTATCTGGAGCGGGCGGCGGCCGTCGAGCTGTCCGCGATCGAGGACGACGCCTTCCACAAGCTGCTGGACTCCGCGCAGTACGGCGCCGCGTCCGCCCGGCGCATGATCTCGATCGCCACGCAGGTGGTGAACGCGATGATCTCGCTGATCGCCGCGGCGGGTGTCCTGACCGTGCTGCACCCCGCGCTGCTGCCGCTCCTGGTGATGATGACGCTGCCGAGCGCGTGGAGCGCCCTGACGATCGCCCGGCGCCGCTACGAGTCCTTCCACGCCTGGGTGCAGCACGCCCGGGCCGGACGTCTCATCGGCCAGCTGCTCACGGAGCCCGCCGCCGCCCCGGAGATCCGCGTCCACGGCGTCGGGCCGTTCCTGCTGCGCCACTTCCGTTCGATGTCGGAGACCGCCGAGGTCGAACAGGCACGCCTCGCCAGGCTGGCGGCCCGTACCGGCCTGATCGCCGCGGTCTGGACGGGCCTCGCCACCGTGGCGACGTACGCGACCCTGGGCGGTCTGCTGCTCGCGGGCACGATGGCGCTCTCCGTCGCCGGCACCGCCGTGATCGCGATCCGCACGGGTTCCGCGAGCCTGGACACCCTCGTCCTGGAGGTCAACTCCCTTCACGAGGAGGCCCTGTTCGTGGGTGATCTGCAGCGCCTGTACGTCGAGGCGGCCGAGCGCGCGATCCCGTCGGGCGGTACGGCGCTGCCCGACGACCCGGACGAAATCCGCTTCGAGAACGTCACGTTCAGCTATCCGGGCGCCTCGACCCGGCCCGCGCTCGACGACGTGACGCTGAGCGTGCCGCTCGGCAGGATCGTGGCGCTCGTCGGGGAGAACGGCTCGGGCAAGACGACGCTGGTCAAGCTGCTCGCCGGGCTCTACACGCCCGACCGCGGCCAAATCCTGTGGGGCGGTGTCGACGCGGCGGGCGCCGACCGGCACCAACTCGCCGAGCGCATCGCGATGGTGGCACAGGACTTCAAACGATGGCCGTTCACGGCCCGCGTCAACGTCGCCGTCGGACGCGCCTCGGCGCCGCTGACCGACGAGCGCCTCGCCTCATCGGTCGCCGAGGCGGGCGCGCAGGACGTCGTGGCGGATCTGCCGCGCGGCCTCGACACGCTGCTCGCCCGCGGTTTCAGCGGCGGGCACGAGCTGTCGGGCGGGCAGTGGCAGCGGCTGGGCATCGCGCGCGCCGCCTACCGGCGCGGCCGGATCCTCATCGTGGACGAGCCGACGGCGGCGCTCGACGCGCGGGCCGAGCTTGAGGTCTTCGAGAAGATCCGCGCCCTGGCGGGCACCGGCCAGACGGTCATCCTCATCACGCACCGGCTGGCGTCCGTGCGCCATGCCGATCTCGTGCACGTCCTCGACCAGGGCCGTCTCGCGGAGTCGGGCACCCCGGAGGAGCTGCTGGCCACGGGCGGCATCTACGCGGAGCTGTACTCGCTGCAGGCGGACCAGTTCACGGCGAAGATGCCCGCAAAGGTGCACCTGCCGGAGACCGGCTGACCTCACTCGACCGCGGTCGCGCCCCGCACGATCACCAGGAAGGCATCCGTGGAGAGGTCCATGACCACCTCCGCGGCCTGGCCCTGCAGGCGGCAAGCCTGCGCGAACTCCTCCGCGGGCCACGAACCTCGCGGCCCGCCGGCGGGAAAGCGCTCCAGCACCGTTCGCCCGTTCACCCTGCACCTCCATGTCGCGCTGTACTCGTAGAGTTAAACGCCAACGATGGGGTGAACGGCTCGCGAAGTGACAGTACTGAGACGTAGTCGACACTTCGTGACCACTTCGGCGTGAGGAAACTCTCGCTGACCTCACGTTTCGTGTCAGTCGTCGTACTCGTCGTGATACCTGATGCGCCCGCTGCCCGCCGGCGCACCCAGCGTCGACGCGCGCCCTTTGGGCTCTTCCCACTCCTCCTGCCGGCCGAGGGCCGTGAGGTCCAGCAGACTGGTCGTGGAGCCGAGCCCGTCGAGACCGCGCTCGTACGTCGAGTAGGTGTGGAAGACCCGGTCGTGGTCGCGCAGGAAGCAGCTCACGCCCGGACGCTCGACGGTCTGCGCGGCGTTCGCGGCGTTCGCGGCGTTCGCGGCGGGAGCTTCTCCGGGGCTTTCGAAGGTCACGTGGAAGTCGTGGTTGAAGTCGGTGCCGTACGACGAGTACCAGGGCGCCGTCCAGCCCATCCGGGCCTTGAAGGGAAGAATCTTCGTGTACGGCGCCCTGGAGACCGCCGCGAACTCGGTACCCCTGGCCCGCAGATGGGCCAGGTGCCCGATCTGGTCGAGGAACGCCGAGCAGCTGCGACAGCCCGCGTCCCACTCCGGTGCGAACATGAAGTGGTAGACGACGAGTTGGTCGCGCCCCCGGAACAGGTCGAGCAGCGTCGCCTTGCCGTCGCCGCCCTCGAACACGTACTCCTTGCCGACCTCGACCATCGGCAGCCTGCGCCGCTCCGCGTTGAGCGCGTCCCGCGCCCGCGTGGCGGCCTTCTCCTTGGCCAGCAGTTCCTCGCGCGCGGCCTGCCACTCCTCATGCGAGACGACCTGCGGAAGCGTCATGTGCTCCTCCTCCGAAACGCTGTCGAACGACCCCTTCACCGAGGTGGACCGGCGAAAGGAGCGGAACTCATCGCCGCGGCGAGAAGAATCGAGAGAAGTCGAGAAGAATCCAAGTCAGCGCATCAGTACGTCACCGGGAGCGTGAGCAGACCGCGGGCGCGCAGGGAGGGCCGCCACCTCGGTTCGGCCTCGGCGAGCGCCAGGTCGGGCAGTTGCTCCACGCGGCGCGGCGTGAAGACCCGTCCGACCAGGCGCCTGATGCGGGTGTGGTCCGGCGGGTCCATGTTGAGGAGGTTGGCGTCCAGCGCGGGCGGGAGGGCGAGCCCCCGGTAATTGCCGGGCAGCGCATGCCTCTTGTCCAGCGAGAGCAGCGGGTCGGCGAGCGCCTCGCGTACGTCGTCGTAACGCGTCACCAGCCATGCGGGGTTGCCGTCGGTCCCGGCGATGCGGTGCACGGGAGCGGTCTCACGCAGGTGCCGGTAGGTGTCGTACGGGTCGCTGAGGAGGTCGTCGGCGGGATCCATGGGCTCCACCCTAGGTGCGCCGGGACGCCGGGCGGATCATGGGCTGCCGGACTCCGTGACGCCTTGGGCGAGTTGGCTGACGATGTCGAGGATGCCCTGACCGAAGGCCGTAGGGGCGATCAGGACACCGAACACCAGCACGATGGCCACGGTCAGCTTCTCGTCGTTCCGGCTCCGAGCCTGCGTACGACGTCTCAGCCGCACGGCGATGACGACAGCGAGCAGCACCGCCAAGTCGATCGTCAGTTCCACCCGGCCCAGCCTCCCGTCGGACGAGAAAGTCCCGGCTTCATGTGTAGCGTGAAACCACCTGACGTGACCGGCCGGTCACCCGCGGTTGGCGTCAAAGTACGCTTCCGAGGCCGGTTTTCAGGTCTTGTAATCCTGGATCCGGCGACCATGGCTCCGGTCGAGGAGTGCTGGAATCCGCTCCCCCAACTCCCTTACCACGGCGGGCACATCGAGGGTGAGCAGCTCACGGTCCCGCATCAGCACGCGCCCGTCGACGATGGTCGTCCGTACGTCGCCGGAGCGGGCGCTGTGCACGAGAGTGGCGGCGAGGTCGTGGACGGGCTGGGTGTGCGGGCCGGAGAGGTCGACGAGGACGATGTCCGCCCGTCGGCCCGGCGCGAGGGCACCGATGACGTCACCGAGGCCGACCGCCCGGGCGCTCTGGAGCGTTGCGTGGTGCAGGGCTTGACGGGATGTCAGCCAACGGGGGTCGCCCGTGGTCGACTTCTGGATGAGGGCGGTGAGTGCCATCGACTCCCACACGTCGAGGGAGTTGTTGGAGGCGGCACCGTCCGTGGCGAGTCCGACGGGGATGCCGATCTCGCGCAGCGCCCGTACGGGTGTGGTGGTGGGCCAGGCGAACTTCAGATAGCCGCGGGGTGCGGTCGCGACGGCGACAGGGCCGCCCGCGCGCTCCAGGACGGCCAGGTCGCGTTCGACGATCCCGGTGCCATGGGCGATGAGCAGGCCCGCCTCGATGTCGAGGAGCCCGGCACGTGCCAGCACCTCGATGGGCGTGACCCCGTGCCGGGCGAGGCCGGCCTCGGTCTGGTCGCGGTTCTCGGAGGCGTGGATGTGCACGGGCAGACCGTGCTCACGGGCGAGCGCGGCGGTGGCGGCGAGGTCGGCGTCGTCGACGGTGTACGGGGCGTGCGGGGCGAGAGCGGTGGTGATGCGGCCGCGGGCCCCGCCCCGGTGCCGTAGCGCGAACTCCAGGGATTTCTCCCGGCCTTGAGCACCCTGCGAGGAGAAGTAGGCCTCCCCCAGGTGGGCGCGGATCCCGCACTCGGCGACGACGGCCGCGACCGCGTCCATGGAGAAGTAGTGGTCGGCGAAGCAGGTGACGCCGCCCCGGATCATCTCGGCGCAGGCGAGCCGCGCGCCCAACTCCACGTCCTTCTCGGTGAGGTTGGACTCGATGGGCCAGACGACGTCGTTGAACCACTCCTCGGTGGGCACGTCCTCGGCGACGCCACGCAGCGCGACCATCGGGGCGTGCGTGTGGCAGTTGATCAGGCCGGGCATCGCGACCTGGCCGCGCGCGTCGATACGTTCGCCGGCCGCCAGGTCCGCCGCGGCCGCGGCGCTCGTCACGGCCTCGATGGCCCCGTCCCGTACGACGATCGCGGCGTCGTCGGCGAAGCCGACCTCTTCATGATCGTCGTGCGTGAGGACGGTACATCCGGTGATGATGAGGTCAGCGGGAGACGACGTCATGCCGTCACCGTACGACGTGGTCATACCCCCGGGGGACGTGAACCGCGCATCCCGCCTCCGCTCTGTCGCGGTGGCGGCCGTGCGGGCACTCTGACGGCATCACGCCTTCGGAATCACCCTCCGGACCTCCGGGCCTCCGGATTTCGGACCGTCGGAAGGGGCGCCGCATGCTCTTCGGCACCTGGAACCTGGAGAACCTGTATCGGCCGGGCGGCCCGTTCGGCCCCAAGGACAAGGCGGCGTACGAGACGAAGCTCGCCGCCCTGGCCGCCGTCATCGCGGAACTCGACCCGGCCCTGCTGGGCGTGCAGGAGGTCGGCGACCCGGAGGCCTTGGAAGACCTGGCCGGACTGCTGGACGGCGACTGGCACGTCGCGCTCTCGGAGCACCCGGACGACCGGGGCATCCGGGTCGGCTTCCTCTGCCGCGACCTCGTGCCGCGGTTGCTCGCCGACACGAACGCCTTCCCCGAGCGGCTGCGCCCGGTGCAGGGCGACGACGAGGGGGACCCCGTGTCGAGGGCGGGCCGCGGCTTCCTCGCGGTGGAGATCGCGAGCGAGGACCTGACCCTGACGGTGGCCGTCTGCCATCTGAAGTCGAAGCTGCTCTCGTATCCCGGCGGCCGGTTCCAGCCGCGCGACGAGGGCGAGCGGGCCCGCTACGGCGCGTACGCCCTCTACCGGCGCGCCGCCGAGGCCACAGCCCTGCGCGCGCTGGCCGACAAGCTGCTCGCGGGCGAGGGCCGCGCACGGGACGTGGCCGTCCTCGGGGACCTGAACGACGAGGTGCAGGCGGCCACCACACAGATCCTGCTCGGCCCGCCCGGCTCCGAGATCGGCACCCCCGGCTACGACCACCCGGACCAGGGCGACGCGGCCCGTCTGTGGGACACCGCCCCGCTCATCCCGGCCGAGCAGCGCTACTCCCGCATCAACTCGGGCCGCCGCGAACTGATCGACCACATCCTCGTCAGCCACCACCTCGTCCATCGCGTCACCGGGGCGGGTACGGGCCTGCCCGGCGACGGAACGCTCACCCTGCCGTCGATCGGCCCGGACCCGGCGGCGCGCCGCGGGGCACCCGGGTCGGACCATGCGCCGGTGTGGGTGCGGGTGGGGGCGTAGCAGTCCCCGGCCCCAAGGAACGCGCGCGGCTGCCCTAAACGGCAACCCGCACGCCCGGCGCCTCGATCGCCCGAAGCCCCGCCCGCGCACGCCTCTCGCTCAGCTCGTCGAGGAGTTCGGCGATCCGTTCGCTGTGCCGGGCCGTGAGCCGGCCGGTGTCGTCAAGATGTACCGCGCACGCGGTCGTCGTGTCGACAAGCCGCTCAAGGGTGGCCGCCACCTCGTCCGTGCCCTCCGCGTGGCGTGCCAGGGCGGGGAGTTCGGCGGCGGTGAGGTCGATGGCCGCGCGGGCCTCGGCGAGGGCGCGGTATGCCTCGCGGCGCAGTGCCCAGCGTCCCGCGCGGTCCTCGGACCCGCTCAGGACGTGCCCGAGGTAGGCGTGCGCCGTCTCGGTCGCCCGGGTGAGCCGGGCCCGTACGCCTCCCGCACGCTGCCCCGGCATCGGCAGATGCCCGACGAGCAGCACGATCGCGCAGGCCAGCAGCGTCTCGCCGATCCGGCTCCAGGACGCCCCCGGCTCCCCGCCGACCATCACGAGGGCGAGGACGAGGACGGTGACGACGGCGGTCTGCGCGGCGAAGTGCCGCGTGGCGACGGGGATCAGCGCGCCACTGAGTGCGACGAGGACCACCAGTCCCAAGGGCCGCGGCAACAGCGCGGCGAACCCGGCGAACACGACGGCGCCGAGCACGGTCCCCGCCGCCCGGCACAGCACGCGCGAGGCGAGCGGCCCGAGGTCGGGCTTGACGAGGAAGACGGCGGTCGCGGGAAGCCAGTACCAGTGGGCGTTGTGCAGGGTGCGGTGGAGTCCCTGCGCGACGGCCACACCGGCGCCGAACGACAGCGCGACCCGCAGCCCGTACTCGCGTCCGCCCGAGCCGACCGCGGTGCGGAACAAGGACTTCGCCGTACGGCGCCGGGTGTGCAGGTCGGTCCCGGTGCCCCGGTCGAAGGCGTCGGCGGCGTGCAGCAGCGCGTCGTCGAGGGCGCGCAGCGCCGGCGCTGACCTGGCGGGCGCGGGCAGCGGCCCGGTGTGCGTACTGCTGCGCACGGCGGCGGCGAGACGCCGGGGCCCTTCGGAGGCACGGGCGGTGATGGCCTCCCCGGCCCAGGCGAGCGCGGTTGCGGCCTCGGCGAGGGGCAGCGCGGCCGCGTACTGGGTGTGCAGCCGTCGCTCGGCCGCGGAACTGGCGTACCGGCGCAACCGGGGCCCCGACAGCGCGTCCTGCGCATGGTCGAGCGCGGCGGTGAGCGCGACCCGCCGATCACTCGCCGCGGCCCCGCCGACCGCGTCGAGCAACGCGGCGACCGCCTCGTACACGGCGGCTACGGCGTCCCGCTCCCCGTCGAACCGGTAGTCACCGGCGGTGGCCCCGGGCGTGGGCACGACGATCCGCAGCGCCAGCAGCCACCCGGCGCCGGCGAGGTGGACGAGGGCCCGCTGCCAGCCGGGTTCGGGCAGCG
>NZ_JBEXDZ010000040.1:0-62243 GCF_040606085.1 Streptomyces sp. NPDC005485
CAAAGTCGCCACCTGCCTCTGGACGTCCTCACGGGATCTCTCCTAGGCTGTACAGCAAGCGCCGGCAGGTGTGCCGGGGCCGCCTCTCGGAGAACTCTGCGGAAGGTCAGCTCTCGGCACCGACGGTCGCGCCGACCGGGTGCGCGGAGGCCTTCGGCTGGCCGAGGCCCGCCGCCCGCATGATCATGCCGACGACACCGCCGAGTACGACGACGACCAGGCCGGCCCAGAAGCCCAGCGGGTTGGCCAGCACCATGAAGGCGCCGGAGATGCAGAAACCGATGAAGGCGATGATGACACCGGTCCAGGCGGCCGGGGTGTGACCGTGGCTGCTGCCCGCCATGACTTGCTCCTCGTTGCTGTGTGCGTGTGGTGAGTCGGATGCTCGCCACCATTGTCCCGTACGCGCGCGTATGCGATGAGCGGGGGGTCGCACCTCGCGCGTCGCGCCTCGCCTCTCGCCGGCGTCAGGTCCCGGCCGGGTCCGGGCCGGTCGGGTCCTCGCCGCGGTCGAGGGCCTTCCAGAGGTCCTCGGGCCGGTCGGGGTCGACGGGCCTTGCCTTGCGGGGCCGGGGGGTGCCGTCGCGCTCGTAGCGGCCGGACATGGCGGGCCAGAGCGAGCCGTAGCGCAGCGCGAGGAGGCCGGCCACCAGGAGCAGCGCGCCGCCCGCGACGGCGACGTAGGGCCAGGCGGTGTGGCTGAGCGCGGAGGCGGTGGCGGCGGTGTCGCCGGAGGCGGCCGCGGCCTTCTCGTCGAGGGCCGAGCTGTCGCCGACGCCGAGCAGCGCCGAGGCGATGGTGCCGGCGCCGGTGAGTGCGAGCAGCGTGGAGACCAGGAAGCGGCCGGAGCGGCGGACGGCGAAGACGGCGACGAGTGCGGCGAGGCCCACTATGGCGAGGGCCGCGGGCACACCCGTGATGTCGCTGCCCTTGACGGTCAGCGGGAAGTCGCCGCCGGCCACCGAGGCGGTGCCTGCCGACCAGCTCTGCCGGGAGGAGAGCAGTGCCACGGCCGCGCCGAGCGCGCCGCACAGCAGGGCGACGGCGAGGCTGCGCCGGCCGGACCGGGCGGGCCCGGAGGCTTCGGAGCGGGGCTGGGGTACGGAAGTCACGTACTCCACTATCGCCTGCTTCGTGCGCCGGCCGTTAGCCGGGGGCATGCCAACCCGTGATCCCACGAGTGTTCCATCATGAACATCTCAAGAATCACAGGTGGGCCGCCGGCCGACCGCATCCTCAACCTCCTTGCCGGGCAAGCCGGTTGGCCGTGTGGACGGCGCGCAGGACGGCCGCCGCCTTGTTGCGGCACTCGGTGTCCTCGGCGACCGGGTCGGAGTCGGCGACGATGCCGGCACCGGCCTGCACGTACGCCGTGCCGTCGCGCAGCAGCGCCGTACGGATGGCGATGGCGGTGTCGGAGTCGCCCGCGAAGTCGAGGTAGCCGACGCAGCCGCCGTACAACCCCCGCCGGGACGGCTCCAGTTCGTCGATGATCTGCATCGCGCGGGGCTTGGGCGCGCCCGAGAGGGTGCCTGCCGGGAAGCAGGCCGTCAGCACGTCGAAGGCGGTGCGGCCCGCCGCGATCCGGCCTGTGACGGTCGACACGATGTGCATCACGTGCGAGTACCGCTCGACGGACATGAAGTCGACGACCTCGACGGAGCCCGGCTCGCAGACCCGGCCCAGGTCGTTTCGCCCGAGGTCGACGAGCATCAGGTGCTCGGCGCGCTCCTTGGGGTCGGCGAGGAGCTCGTCGGCGAGGGCCTGGTCCTCCTGCGGACTCGCGCCGCGGTGCCGGGTGCCGGCGATGGGGTGCACCATCGCCTGCCCGTCCTCGACCTTGACCAGCGCCTCCGGGGACGAGCCCACGACGTCGAAGCCGTCGAAGCGGAAGAGGTACATGTACGGCGACGGATTGGTGGCCCGCAGCACCCGGTACACGTCCAACGCGCTTGCCGTGCACGGCGTTTCGAAGCGCTGGGAGGGGACGACCTGGAAGGCCTCGCCCGCCCGGATGCGCTCCTTGATGTCCTCGACGGCGGTCCGGAAGTCGGGGCCGCCCCACAGCGCGGTGTACTCGGGCAGCTCGGAGGGCGGGAGCGCGGCGGGCGGCTGTGCGACGGCGCGCGAGAGGTCGGCCTCCATGGCGTCCAGGCGGGCCACGGCGTCCGCGTGGGCCTCGTCGACGCCCGTGTCGAGGTCGTTGTGGTTGATCGCGTTGGCGATCAGCAGGACCGAGCCCTCCCAGTGGTCCATGACGGCCAGGTCGGAGGTGAGCAGCATGGTCAGCTCGGGCAGCTTCAGGTCGTCGCGCTCGCCGGGGCCGATCTTCTCCAGGCGGCGGACGATGTCGTAGCCGAGGTAGCCGACCATGCCGCCGGTGAAGGGCGGCATGCCCTCCTGGTGGGGGGTGTGGAGCGCCTCGATGGTGGCGCGCAGGGCGGCGAGCGGGTCGCCGTCGACCGGGACGCCGACGGGTGGGGTGCCGAGCCAGTGGGCCTGGCCGTCGCGCGCGGTGAGCGTGGCGGCGCTGCGGACGCCCACGAAGGAGTAGCGGGACCAGGAGCGGCCGTTCTCCGCGGACTCCAGCAGGAACGTGCCGGGGCGCTCGGCGGCGAGCTTGCGGTAGAGCCCGACCGGGGTGTCGCCGTCGGCGAGGAGCTTGCGGCTGACGGGGATGACACGGCGGTCGGTGGCCAGCTTGCGGAACGTCTCGAGGTCCATGGCGGCTGACCTTACTGATCCTGGGCCGCTGCGCCGGACTCGGCGTCCTTGAGCAGCACGTCCTCGTCGAAGCAGGTGCGGGCGCCGGTGTGGCAGGCGGCGCCGACCTGGTCGACCTTGACCAGCACGGTGTCGGCGTCGCAGTCGAGGGCGACGGACTTGACCCACTGGAAGTGCCCGGAGGTGTCGCCCTTCACCCAGTACTCCCGGCGGCTGCGCGACCAGTACGTGCAGCGGCCGGTGGTGAGGGTGCGGTGCAGCGCCTCGTCGTCCATCCAGCCGAGCATGAGCACCTCACCGGTGTCGTACTGCTGGGCGATGGCGGGGACGAGCCCGTCGGCGCTGCGCTTGAGGCGCGCGGCGATCTCGGGGTCCAGACCGCTGGGGCTGCTGGGCGGGGGCGTACTGGTCATGGGGACCATTGTGCCGCGCCGGTGCGACGCTCCCGGTCGGCGTCCAGAGGGCGGACCGCCGCGGGTGCGGCCGGGTCTGTGCTGGGCGCTCGCGCGGGGCGGTCGTAGGCTGGATGGCATGTCGACCCATGCCAAGCGTGAACGACTTCTCCTCGCCGATCTGTTGGAGGCCGAGGGTCCGGACGCCCCCACCCTGTGCGAGGGCTGGAACGCCCGTGACCTCGCCGCGCACGTCGTGGTGCGCGAGCGCCGCCCGGACGCCGCGGGCGGAATCCTCCTCAAGCAGCTCGCGCCACGGCTCGACCGGGTGATGGCGGAGTTCGCCGACAAGCCGTACGAAGAGCTGATCCTGCTGATCCGTACCGGCCCGCCGCGTTTCTCGCCGTTCTCCCTCAAACAGATCGACGAAGCGTCGAACACGATCGAGTTCTACGTCCACACCGAGGACGTCCGCCGCGCCCGGCCCGACTGGACCCCGCGCGAGCTCGACCCGGTCTTCCAGGACGCCCTGTGGTCCCGCCTGGACCGCACCGCGCGTCTGACGGGCCGCAGCGCCCCCACGGGCCTGGTCCTGCGCCGCCCCGACGGGCAGACGACGGTCGCGCACAAGGGCACCCCGGTGGTCACCGTCACCGGCGAACCCTCGGAACTGCTCCTGTTCCTCTACGGCCGCCAGAACGTCGCCGACGTGGAACTGGACGGCGACAAGGACGCGATCGCGAAACTGCACGAGGCGAAGCAGCTGGGGATCTGACCTGCGCCCCGGGCACGAGTGAGCCCCGGCCACCCGGTGGCCGGGGCTCAACGCTTCAAGCCGGGCGCGGCGTCACCGCACCGGGTGGCCCGCCGAGCGCAGCGTCTCCTTCACCTCGCCGATCCGCAGATCCCCGAAGTGGAAGACGGAGGCGGCGAGGACGGCGTCCGCGCCCGCGGCGACGGCGGGCGGGAAGTCGGCCAGGCGGCCCGCACCGCCGCTCGCGATCAGCGGAACGCTCACGTGCCCCCGGACGGCCTCGATCATCTCGATGTCGTAGCCGTCCTTGGTGCCGTCCGCGTCCATCGAGTTGAGCAGGATCTCGCCGGCGCCCAGTTCCGCGGCGCGGTGGGCCCACTCGACGGCGTCCATGCCGGTGCCCTTGCGGCCGCCGTGGGTGGTGACCTCGAAGGACCCGCTCCCGGTCCTGCGGGCGTCCACCGAAAGGACCAGGACCTGTCGCCCGAACCGCTCCGCGATCTCGCGGATGAGGTCCGGGCGGGCGATCGCGGCCGTGTTGACGCCGACCTTGTCGGCGCCGGCCCGCAGCAGTTTGTCCACGTCCTCGGCGGTGCGGACACCGCCGCCGACCGTCAGCGGGATGAAGACCTGCTCGGCCGTGCGGCGCACCACGTCGTACGTGGTCTCACGGTTGCCCGAGGACGCGGTGATGTCCAGGAACGTCAGCTCGTCGGCGCCCTCGGCGTCGTACACCTTGGCCATCTCGACGGGGTCGCCCGCGTCGCGAAGGTTCTGGAAGTTGACGCCCTTGACGACCCGGCCGTTGTCCACGTCCAGGCAGGGGATGACGCGTACCGCGAGGCTCATTCCGGGGCCCCTCGGTAGGCCTCCACCTCGACCTCGACGACCAGGCGCGGGTCCACGAAGCCGGAGACGATGAGCATGGACGCGGCGGGGCGGACGGCGTCGAACAGCTCCTTGTGGGCGCGTCCGATCTCCTCCACGTCCCGCGCGTGGGTGATGTACATCCGGGTGCGGACGACGTCCTCGCGGCCCAGGCCCAGCTCCTTCAGCGCCGTGAAGGCCACGTTGAAGGAGTTCACCGCCTGCTCGTGGGGGTCGCCGTCGATGATCTCGCCGTCTATGACGGACGTGCAGCCGGAGACCAGCACCAGGCCGTTGGGCAACTCCACCGCGCGGGAGTAGCCGAAGGCGTCCTCCCAGGGGGCGCCGGTCGTGACACGTCGTACGTCGCTCACTTGGCCACCGCCTCCAGTGCCTCTTCCAGGGTGAACGCCTTCGCGTACAGGGCCTTCCCGACGATCGAGCCCTCGACACCGAGGGGCACGAGCTCGGCGATGGCGCGCAGGTCGTCCAGGGACGAGACGCCGCCGGAGGCGACCACCGGGCGGTCGGTCGCCGCGCAGACGTTCTTCAGCAGCTCCAGGTTCGGGCCCTGGAGGGTGCCGTCCTTGGCGATGTCCGTGACGACGTACCGCGCGCAGCCCTCCTTGTCGAGGCGCGCGAGCGTCTCGTAGAGGTCCCCGCCGTCGCGGGTCCAGCCGCGGCCGCGCAGTGTCGTGCCGCGTACGTCGAGGCCGACCGCGATCCTGTCGCCGTACTCGGTGATGACCTTGGCGACCCACTCGGGGGTCTCCAGGGCGGCGGTGCCGAGGTTCACCCGGGTGCAGCCGGTGGCGAGGGCGGCGGCCAGCGTGTCGTCGTCGCGGATGCCGCCGGACAGCTCCACCTTGATGTCCATCGCGCCCGCGACCTCGGCGATCAGCGCGCGGTTGTCGCCGGTGCCGAACGCGGCGTCCAGGTCGACCAGGTGCAGCCACTCGGCGCCGGAACGCTGCCAGGCGAGGGCGGCCTCGAGAGGGGAGCCGTAGGAGGTCTCGCTGCCGGACTCGCCGTGAACGAGGCGGACGGCCTGCCCGTCGCGGACGTCGACGGCGGGGAGGAGTTCGAGCTTCGCGGAAGTCGAGGGGGGCATCAGAGGGTTCCGATCCAGTTGTTCAGCAGCTGGGCTCCGGCGTCGCCGGACTTCTCGGGGTGGAACTGGGTGGCCCACAGGGCGCCGTTCTCCACGGCCGCCACGAAGGGCTTGCCGTGCGTCGACCAGGTCACCTGGGGTGCCCGCATCGCCGGGTTGGTGATCTCCAGCGACCAGTCGTGGACCGCGTAGGAGTGCACGAAGTAGAAGCGGGCGTCGGCGTCGAGACCTGCGAAGAGCCTGGAGTCCGCCGGGGCCTCGACCGTGTTCCAGCCCATGTGCGGCACGATCTCGGCCTGCAGCGGCTCGACCGATCCGGGCCACTCGTCCAGGCCCTCGGTCTCCACGCCGTGCTCGATGCCCCGCGCGAAGAGGATCTGCATGCCGACGCAGATGCCCATGACCGGGCGGCCGCCGGACAGCCGGCGGTCGACGATCCAGTCACCGCGCGCCTGCCGCAGCCCCTGCATACAGGCGGCGAAGGCGCCGACACCCGGCACCAGCAGCCCGTCGGCGTTCATCGCCTTGTCGTAGTCGCGCGTTATCTCGACCTCGGCGCCGGTGCGGGCGAGGGCGCGCTCGGCGGAGCGGACGTTCCCGAAGCCGTAGTCGAAGACGACGACCTTCTTGGGGCTGCTCAATTCCACACCTCCAGCCTCATGACACCCGCCACGAGACACATCGCGGCGCCGATCGACAGCAGCACGATGAGGCTCTTGGGCATCTCCTGCTTGACGAAGGAGTAGACGCCGCCGAGCAGGAAGAGCCCGACGACGATGAGAATGGTGTTGAGTCCGTTCATGGCTTTTACAGCGCGCCCTTCGTGGACGGAAGGATGCCCGCCGCACGCGGGTCGCGCTCGGAGGCATACCGCAGCGCCCGCGCGAGCGCCTTGAACTGGCACTCCACGATGTGGTGCGCGTTGCGCCCGTACGGCACGTGGACGTGCAGGGCGATCTGGGCCTGGGCGACGAAGGACTCCAGGATGTGCCGGGTCATCGTCGTGTCGTACTCGCCGATCATCGGCGCCATGGACTCGGGCTCGGTGTGCACGAGGTACGGGCGGCCGGAGAGGTCGACGGTCACCTGGGCGAGGGACTCGTCCAGCGGGACCGTGCAGTTGCCGAACCGGTAGATCCCCACCTTGTCGCCGAGCGCCTGCTTGAAGGCGGCGCCCAGCGCGAGGGCGGTGTCCTCGATGGTGTGGTGCGAGTCGATGTGCAGGTCGCCCTCGGTCTTCACGGTCAGGTCGAACAGACCGTGTCGGCCGAGCTGGTCGAGCATGTGGTCGTAGAAGCCGACGCCTGTCGACACGTCGACCTTGCCGGACCCGTCGAGGTCGATCTCGACGAGGACCGACGTCTCCTTGGTCGTACGTTCCACACGTCCTACGCGGCTCATGCGCTCTGCTCCTTAGAGGGTGTGGGGCTCTGCCCCACAAGACACTGCAGTTCACGTACCGCGTCGAGGAACGCGTCGTTTTCGGCCGGGGTTCCGGCGGAGACCCGCAGCCAACCGGGCACGCCGTTGTCCCTGACCAGGACGCCCCGGTCGAGGATCCTCCGCCAGGCCTCGTGGGACCCGTCCGCGCCGTCGAACCGCCCGAACTGCACGAAGTTCGCGTCCGACTCGGTCACCTGGTAGCCGATCGCGCGCAGCTCGGTGACCAGCCGGTCCCGCTCGGCCTTCAGCTGCTCGACGTAGCCGAGCAGCGTGTCGGTGTGCTCCAGGGCGGCCAGCGCGGTCGCCTGGGTGACGGCCGACAGGTGGTACGGCAGGCGTACCAGCTGGACGGCGTCCACGACCGCCGGGTGCGCGGCGAGATAGCCCAGGCGCAGCCCGGCCGCGCCGAAGGCCTTCGACATCGTGCGGGAGACGACGAGATTCGGCCGACCTTCGAGCAGCGGCAGCAGTGAGTCGCCGTGGCTGAACTCGATGTACGCCTCGTCGACCACGACCATGGACGGCTTCGCCGCCTGCGCGGCCTCGTACAGCGCGAGGACCGTCTCGGGGGGCACCGCGTTGCCCGTGGGGTTGTTGGGGGTGGTGATGAAGACGACGTCCGGCTTGTTCTCGGCGATCCACCGCTCGGCGGCGGCGAGGTCGATCGTGAAGTCCTCGTTGCGGGGACCGGAGATCCAGCCGGTGCCGGTGCCGCGCGCGATGAGCGCGTGCATCGAGTACGACGGCTCGAAGCCGATCGCACTGCGGCCGGGCCCGCCGAAGGTCTGCAGCAGCTGCTGGATGACCTCGTTGGAGCCGTTGGCCGCCCAGACGTTCTCGGCGCCGACCGGGTACTTGCCGGTCTTCGTCAGATAGTTGGCCAGCTCCGTGCGCAGCTCCACCGCGTCCCGGTCGGGGTAGCGGTTGAGGTTGCGGGCGGCCTCGCGCACCCGCTCCGCGATCCGCTCGACGAGCGGCTCGGGCAGCGGGTAGGGGTTCTCGTTGGTGTTCAGCCGTACAGGGACGTCGAGTTGGGGCGCTCCGTAGGGGGACTTGCCGCGCAGCTCGTCGCGTACGGGGAGATCGTCGATGTTCACTGTCCGGGTACCTTCCAACCGAACCTCGCCTTGACCGCCGCGCCGTGCGCCGGCAGGTCCTCCGCCTCCGCCAGCGTCACCACGTGATGCGCCACGTCGGCCAGCGCGTCCTTCGTGTAGTCGACGATGTGGATGCCGCGCAGGAACGACTGGACGGACAGCCCGGAGGAGTGGCAGGCGCAGCCGCCGGTCGGCAGGACGTGGTTGGAGCCCGCGCAGTAGTCGCCGAGGGAGACCGGCGCCCAGGGGCCCACGAAGATCGCGCCGGCGTTCCGCACCCGGTCTGCCACTGCGGCGGCGTCGGCGGTCTGGATCTCCAGGTGCTCGGCGCCGTACGCGTCGACGACCCTGAGGCCCTCCTCGACGCCGTCGACCAGCACGATCGCGGACTGCCTGCCCTGCAGCGCGGGCACGATCCGGTCCTCGATGTGCTTGGTGGCCGCGACCTGCGGCTCCAGCTCCTTGTGCACCGCGTCCGCGAGCGCCACGGAGTCCGTGACGAGGACGGCGGCGGCGAGCGGGTCGTGCTCGGCCTGGCTGATCAGGTCGGAGGCGACGTGCACGGGGTCGGCGCTCTCGTCCGCGAGGATCGCGATCTCGGTGGGACCGGCCTCGGCGTCGATGCCGATCTTGCCCGCGAAGTACCGCTTGGCGGCCGCGACCCAGATGTTTCCGGGACCGGTGACCATGTTGGCGGGCGGGCAGGACTCGGTGCCGTACGCGAACATCGCGACGGCCGTCGCGCCGCCGGCCGCGTAGACCTCGTCCACGCCGAGCAGGGCGCAGGCGGCGAGGATCGTCGGGTGCGGCAGCCCGCCGAAGTCGGCCTGGGCCGGGGAAGCGAGCGCGATGGACCCGACCCCGGCTTCCTGGGCCGGGACCACGTTCATGATCACGGAGGAGGGGTAGACGGAGCGTCCGCCGGGCGCGTACAGCCCGACGCGCTCGACCGGCACCCACTTCTCGGTGACCGTGCCGCCCGGCACGACCTGGGTGGTGTGCGTCGTACGCCGCTGCTCGCGGTGGACCAGGCGGGCGCGGCGGATGGACTCCTCCAGGGCCGCGCGCACGGGCGGGTCGAGCTGTTCCAGGGCGTCCGCGAGCGCCTGCGCGGGGACCCGTACGGACTCCAGCCGTACGCCGTCGAACTTCTCCGCGAAATCGATCAGCGCCGCGTCTCCACGATGATGCACGGCCTCGCAGATCGGACGCACCTTCTCCAGGGCGGCCGAGACGTCGAAGTCGGCTCGGGGCAGCAGGTCGCGCAGGGCGGGGCCCTCGGGGAGGGCGTCGCCGCGCAGATCGATTCGGGAGATCACGTACGCAATTCTCTCAGACGGCGATAAGGCGCCGGACGCCTGTATCAATGGCTGATACACGCCACCTCCGGTTCCGCGGAAGATCCCCCTCACCAGTAGCGTTCGGGCCGTCACTGAGCGGGCATTGAACGGTTGTACGAAACCCGCGAGTAGCTGGGGAGGATGAAAGAGCCGTGACCGAGGGTGCCGGCCTCCGAAGAGGGGACGTGCCGGACGATCTGACCGCCGCCGAGGCCGGGATGTGGCAGGCCTTCCGCAACGGCAGCACGTACGACCTGCGAAGCGGGGACGCGGTCGTGGACGATCCGCACGGCGGCCACCCCTGGGGGCCCGAGCGCAGCGTCCGCGCACGCATCGTGGCCTGGCTCCTGCTGAACGGCCCGCCCGCGCTGGACGGCCGGGTCTCCTCCCTGAAGCTCCAGGGCGTGCAGATCACGGACGTCTTCGATCTGGCGGGCGGCACCGTGGTGCCGTACGTCGAGCTCAGGGGCTGCCGGTTCGAGAAGGAGGTCCTGCTGCCGGAGGCCCGCTTCACGACCGCACGGCTGGTGAACTGCTCGGTGCCGCGGCTGGAGGCGGCCCGCCTGCACACGGAGGGCGACCTGCATCTGCCGCGCTGCCGCTTCCACAACGGGGTACGCCTCACCGACGCGCACATCGGCACGGATCTGCTGCTCAACCAGGCCGTCGTCTACCGCGACCGGCGCGGCCAGTCGATCGCCGGCGACGGCATGACGGTCGGGCAGGACCTCCAGGCCGAGATACTGGAGTCGCACGGCGAGCTGAGCCTGCGCGGTGCCAAGGTCGGCGTGTCGCTCAGTCTGCGCGGCAGCCGGCTCGCCAACCCCTACGGGCCCCGGGCGCTCAACGCTCCGCAGCTGACCGTGGAGCGCACGCTGTACCTGACCCCGGCCGGCATCGGCAATCCCGTCCAGATGAGCGGCACCACACCCGCGCGCGGCACGCTGGTCCAGCGGTTCGAGTGCCAGGGCGGAATCCGCCTCGACGACGGGCGGTTCGGGGACGCGGTCGACTTCGAGCAGGCCCGCTTCTCGCTGGAGGACGAGCAGGAGCTGTCGCTGCGCCGGGTGCAGACGCCGGAGCTGCGCTTCCTCGGGGAGGGCCCCGAGCGCGGCAAGGTCGTGCTGTCGGGCGCGCGGGTGGTGAACCTGGTCGACAAGGCGCAGAGCTGGCCGGGCCCGGGTCGTCTGCACATGGGGGGATTCAGCTACGAGAACCTCGTGCCGCAGGGCCGGTTCCCGCTGACCGAGCGCCTGGGGTGGGTGACCGCGGCGACCGCCGAGTACAACCCGGAGCCGTACGAGCGCCTCGCGACCGTGCTGCGCAACTCCGGCGAGGACGAGGACGCGCGCGAGGTGCTGCTCGCCAAGCAGCGGCGCCGCCGCGAGACCCTGCCGCTCGCGGCCAAGCTCTGGGGGTACGCACAGGACTGGACGGTCGCCTACGGCTACCGGCCCGGGCGGGCGGCCCTGTGGATGGCGGTGCTGTGGGCGGCGTCGTCGATCGCGTTCGCGCACGCGGGCCATCCGCCGATCAAGAACGACGAACATCCGCCGTGGAACGCCTCGCTGTTCGCCCTGGACCTGCTGCTGCCGGTCATCGACCTCGGTCAGGTGGGCTTCTGGCAGCTGCACGGCGGCTGGCAGTGGCTGTCCGCGGCGGTGATCCTGCTCGGCTGGATCCTGGCGACGACGGTGGCGGCCGGGGCCACCCGGATGCTGCGCAGGAGCTGAGAGCGGGCACACGGGGCACAGCGATCGGCCGGCGGGCACCCAGGGGTCGATCAGAATCCCAACAGGCGCCGGACAGAGACCTTTTACCCTCCCTTGACCAGGGAAAGCACAACCAAACCAAGGTTACGAAAGCGTCACCGCGTCCCCTCTGGCCCCGCTCCGACCTGCGGCTTTCAATGGTTCCTACCATGGCACTGCTGCGCGCGTTCATCCGTACGGCCCGGATGGCCAGGAACACTTCGCGCCTCGCGGTCGGGCTGCCCGCCGACGACGAGGTGCTGCTCGACGCCCCGGACGAGCGGCTCGGCCCGGCGCTCGTCGCCGCGGGCGGCGGCGACCACGCCCCCGCGGCCAAGCTGCTCGCCACCACCCGCGAGGCCGCCGAATGGGAGAACCGCGACCGGTACGCACTGCGTCTGGCCTCCTTCGCGAGCTCCCGCGACGAGTGGCTCACGCTGTGGCAGGGCGACGCCCCGCACGACCCGGACGCGCTGCTGGTCAGGGCCGAGCTGGCGGTGCGCCGCGGCTGGGAGTCGCCGGCCCGCGCCGAGCTGCTGCGCCAGGTCGGCCCGCTGATCACCGCCGCCGCGGAGGGCGACCCGCGCGACCCGGTGCCCTGGCGGATCGCACTCGACCACGCCCGCGGCACCCACGCCGGACACACCGAGTTCGAGAAGCTGTGGGGCGAGGCGGTGCGCCGCTCCCCGCACCACTACGGCTGCCATGTCGCCGCCCTGAAGTACCTCTCCGCCGCCTGGTACGGCTCGCACCGCGAGTGCTTCGACTTCGCCGAGCGGGCCGCGCAGGACGCGCTGCCCAGCTCCCTCGTGCAGGCGCTGCCGGTGCGCGCCGCCTTCGCGTACCTGACCGAGGGCGGCGGGCCGGTCGTGGCACGCGAGCGCCTGGACTCCGCCGCCGACCTCGCCATCGCGCTCTCCGCGACGTACGCGGCCGCCGACCCGTGGCCCGCCGAGGTCCGCAACCTTCTCACGTACGTGCTGATCAGGCTGGAGCGCTGGGAGGACGCCCTGACGCAGCTGCACCGGATCGGGCCGTACGCCACCACGTTCCCCTGGGACCGGGTCTCCGACGACCCTCTCGGCCAGTTCCTGGAGCTGCGGGACGGAATCCGTCTGGAGGTCGCCGCGGGACGCCCGTTGCGCGGCGTACGGGCACCTGTACGACTCCCCGAGCACCCCTCGCCGCATCCACGGAGTGGGCGCGGCGGACGCGATCACTCCGACGACCATTAGGCTTGCCCGTCGTGACCACCGTCCGGCTCCCGCTCTTCCCCCTGAACTCGGTGCTGTACCCCGGGCTCGTGCTTCCTCTGAACGTGTTCGAGGCGCGCTACCGCGCCATGATGCGCGATCTGCTGAAGACCCCCGAGGACGAGCCGCGCCGGTTCGCCGTCATCGCCATCCGCGACGGCCACGAGGTCGCGCCGAGCGCGCCCGGCATGCCCGACCCGACGGCCGTACCCGAACGCGGGCCCTCGGCCGGCTTCGGCGACGACCCGGCCAAGGCCTTCCACGAGGTGGGCTGCGTCGCGGACGCGGCGACCGTCCGGGAGCGTGCCGACGGCAGCTTCGAGGTGCTGGCGACGGGGACCACGCGGGTACGCCTGGTGTCGGTCGACTCCTCCGGCGAGTACCTCGTGGCCGAGCTGGAGGAGCTGCCCGAGGACCCGGGCGAGGAGGCGGGCGCGCTCGCGGAGGGCGTGCTGCGGGCCTTTCGCCAGTACCAGAAGCGGCTGGCGGGCGCGCGGGAACGTTCGCTGTCCACGGGCGCGGACCTGCCGGACGAACCGTCCGTCGTCTCCTACCTCGTCGCGGCCGCAGTGATGCTCGACATCCCCGCGAAGCAGCGGCTGCTCCAGGCCCCGGACACGGCGGCGCGACTGCGCGAGGAGCTGAAACTCCTGCGCGCGGAGACGGCCATCATCCGTAATCTGCCGTCGTTGCCCGCGTCGGAGCTGACGCGCGGCCCGACAAGCCTCAACTGAGGACACGTCTCATCCGAAGGCCGGTATGGCGAAGAAGTCGAAGAAGCAGCAGCAGTCCGGGGGCACCCCCGCGACGGTGGCCCTGACGGCGGCGGGCGTGGACTTCACGGTCCACGCCTACGAGCACGATCCCTCGCACCCGTCGTACGGCGAGGAGGCCGCGGAGGCGATGGGCGTCTCCCCGGACCGTGTCTTCAAGACCCTCGTCGCGGACGTCGACGGCTCCCTCGTGGTCGCCGTCGTCCCGGTGGCGGGCTCCCTCGACCTCAAGGCCCTCGCCACGGCGGTCGGCGGCAAGCGCGCCGCGATGGCGGACCCGGCCGCGGCCGAACGCACGACGGGCTACGTACGCGGCGGCATCTCACCCCTGGGCCAGCGCAAGAAGCTCCCCACGGTCCTCGACGCCTCGGCCGGCGCCCACAGCACGATCTGTGTCTCGGCGGGCCGGCGCGGCCTCGAAGTCGAGCTGAGCCCCACCGACCTCACCGAGCTCACGGAAGCGGTGTCCGCCCCCGTCGCCCGTGCATGACCCCTCGACGAACCCCCGGTCCTCGGTTAAGCACGAGGGACATGTCGAAAAAAACCCGCAAGCGCAAGTGGCGCACAAAGAAGGGCCGCTCGAACCACGGCCGGCGGCCGGCATAAAGGTGTTCAGCCCGTCCGGCGTTTGAGGACGAGCCCGTTCAGGGCGAAAGCAGGGGGAAAGGGGGCGCAGCCCCCAGAACACGGGACGGGTAGGGGCGGAGGGGGCGAAAAACCCCTGCCGCCCCGCTGCGTCAGCCGACCGGCGGAGCCGGCGGCACAGGCGCCGCGTACGGCCCCTGCTGGTAGGGATCGGGATCCCGCGGCCCGAACAGGGCCGTGAGCCCGAGATGGACCAGCAGCCCTCCCACGGACCACGCCAGCAACGCCCCCTTCGCACCCAGCTTCAGCGGCGCGGAGAACGTCACCCCCTTGCCCACCTGCTTCGCGTGCGCGATCACGTTGTGCGAGGGCCCGAGCCAGATCCCCAGCCGCCAGGCGAGCAACGACCCGAGCAACCCGCCGACGGCCAGCGCGGCCACCAACGGCACGCCCCCACGCCGCCGCACCAGGAACACCACCGCCGCACTGACCGCCCCGAACGCGAGCGCCAGCAGAGTGAACGTTCCGTCGACCCCGATGGCCTGCTCGCCCTCGGTGTCCTTGAGGTAGACGACCCAGCTCTTGTCGACGACACCCCCGACCAGCGGCACATGCGGCGCCAGCCACCACCACAGCAGCCCGAGAAGCACCCCGCCGAGCGCCACGCCCACCGTGATCACGGCGGCCTCCCGCACTTCGGTCTTCATCCCGGGGCCGTCCTGTTCGTACGCGGTGGTCCCCGCGGCACCCCCGGCAGGCGGAGCCTGCCAGGCGTTGTGCGGAGGCTGGTCGTGCGGCGGCGGAGGCGGAGTCAGCGGTGCGGTCACCCTGCCATCGTGCCAGGCCCGTATGACGGCCGCGTCACCGGACGGCCGCCCGGCGGTACGCCCAGGTCGCCACGGCCAGTGAGGCGACCCCGACGCCCGCGCAGACACCGAGGTCGGCGAGGACGAAGGCCCAGTCGGGATGCGCGGAGAAGCTCCGGGCGAAGGCCTCGACGCCGTACGTGGAAGGCAGCAGATCACGCCCGTACTGCACGACCGTCGGCAGCCGGTCCGGCGGCAGCACCCCGAGCAGCAGCGCCGCCGACATTCCCAACTGCCCGAGCAGCGTGGCGAGTTCAGGGCGCGGCGCGAGCAGTCCGAGCGCTGCTCCGAGCCCGGCGAGCGCGGCGCCGGCGAGCGGGACGACCGCGGCGAGCACCCACAGATGGGCCAGCGGCAGTCCGAAGAGCACGCAGCCGAAGACGGCGGTGGCGACCGTCCCGGGCACGGTGAAGGAGGCGTACGCGCCGGCCGCGCCGAGCACGACCGCGGCGGGCGGCACCGGCAGCGTCGCGTAGTGGTCGAGCCCGCCGCTGGCCCTCAGCTGCCCGAAGTACTGCGCCAGCAGGTTCAGCGCGACGAAGGCGACGACCAGGACGGACGCTCCGGCGACCACGGCCCGCGCCTCGCCCCCGCCGTCCACCACCCCGCGCATCAGGATCATGATCCCGACGGACTGGAAGGTGGCGACGAACAGCAGCGGGATCCGCGCGACACGCGCCCGGGAGAGCTGTGCGCGGTACACCGCGGCGAGGGACGGCCACAGCCGGGCGCGCGGCCCGAGCTCGGCGGCGCCACCGGCCTCGCCGGCCGCGGCCGGCGCACTGCCCGCGCCCGGCAGAACCTCAGCGGATACGACACTCACGTCGAGCTGCTCTCCTTCGCTCCCGCAGCCGTCATGTTCCCAACGCCCGCGGCGCCTGTCACGTTCCGTACGGATACGGCGGCTCCCACGCTCATGCCTTGACCAGTCCCTGCGCGTTGCCGCCGAGCGCGAGGTAGACGTCCTCCAGGCTCGGGGTGGCCAGCGTGAAGTCGTCGAGGGCGGCGAAGGCGGCGCCTCCGGTGACGGTGGCGACGGCCGCGCGGGCCTCCTCGGGGGCCAGCCGCAGGGTCCAGCGGCGCCCGGACTCGACGGCGCGCTCCCGCAGCGCGGCGACCTCGGGCACGTCGAGCGGGGCGCGCTCGCGCCACACCAGTTCGACGCGCACCTCGCCCGCGACCTGCTCCTTGAGGCCGGCCGGGGTGTCGCAGGCGATGACACGGCCGTGGTCGAGGACGGCGACCCGGTCGAGGACGGTCTCCGCCTCGATGACGTTGTGGGTGACCAGCAGGACGGTGGTGCCGCGCTCGGCCCGTCGTCGGTCGACGGCGCCCCACACGGCCCGCCGCGCCACGGGATCCATGCCGGTGGTCGGCTCGTCGAGCACCAGCAGCGGCCGCTCCCCCACCAGCGCGGAGGCGAAACAGGCCAGCCGCCGCTGCCCGCCCGACAGCTTCTTCAGCGGCCGTCCCGCGATCGGTGTGAGGCCCAGCTCGTCGAGGACGGCGTCCCGCTCGGCGCGCGCCGCACGGAGGTCGAGCCCGCGCAGCCGCCCGGTGGTCTCGGCGGCCAGCGACACGGTCAGCTCGTCGAGGGCGGTGGACTCCTGGCCGAGGTAGGCGAGGATGCGCGCGGCCCGCTCGGGGTGGCGCACGATGTCGTGCCCGAGGATCTCCACGCTGCCGCGATCGGGCCGCATCAGCCCGGTCAGCTGCCGTACGAGACTCGACTTGCCGGCGCCGTTGGGTCCGAGCAGTCCGAAGATCTCACCGCGCCGGATGTCGAGGGACACCTCGTCGGTGGCCCGCACCTCGGGCGCCGGGGGCACTCCGCGCCGGCCTCGGAGGGCCGGATACGTCTTGGTGAGACCCCGCACCGCGCACACGACATCGCCCCTGTGCCCGTTCCGGACTGCCTGTGCGGTGCGCGTACTCACGAAGCACGAGGGTACGGGGTCCGATGCCCCGATATGAGCGCGGGCCCCCTCCCGGGGTCCCTACGACGCGCTCGCGAGGGCCTCATTCCCCCGCGGGTGCGTGCTCCGCCGCCGTACGGACATCGATCTCGCGCCAGAAACCGGCCCTGATCGCGTAGCGGTCGTGTTCGTCGATCTGGTCGTCCTTGTGGGCGAGGAGGCCGAAGCGGGCGGCATAGCGCAGCAGCTCGCCGTCCACGCGGTGCGGGACGCGCGGGTACATCGTGGAGAGCTTCTGAAGCAGCGTCTGGTCGGTGAGCCGTTCCATCCAGCGACGGGCGAAGACCTGTCCGACCTCGTAGGGATCGCCGCCGACCGTGGTGATGTCCTCCTCGCGGTCGGCCCAGCGCTGCTCGGCCGAGGTCAGCTGGGCGAGTGTCGGCATCGACGCGGCGTCCGCGGTCTCGGCGGCGGACCCGGGCCGCTCCACCCAGCCCTTGTCGGACGACCAGCGCAGCGTCGCGCTGGCGGGGTGCTGGGCCGGCTGGGCGCCGGGAGCGCGCAGGGCGGCCAGGTCCTTGGGGGTGGGGACGCCCTTGGGTGCGGCGGCCCGCTCCTCCCCGCCGTCCCGCGCCTCGACGGCCACGCCGTGCTCCGCCTCCGGGACGGGCCGCTCGGCGGCCGCGGCGAGCGCGGAGTCGGGCAGTGGCGCGGAGAGGATCGCGGCGATCTCGGGGCGCGGCGCGGGCGGCGGCGCGCAGACCCCGCCGAGGTCCTTCGCGCGGACGGCCTTGGTGATCCAGGTCCGGTCGAGCACCCGCCGCTCGTCGGCCTCGGCGACGAGGTCCTCGGACTGGTTGTAGTCGCCGTCGGCGGCCTGTACGGCCCACAGGTGAACGGCGACCCCGTGCTCCTTGGCGGCCATCATGCCGGGCAGCAGATCCCCGTCGCCGGTCACCAGGACCACGTCGGAGCAGGCCCGGTTGCGCGCCAGCTCGGTGAGCTCGGCGTGCATCGCCGCGTCGACGCCCTTCTGCGCCCAGCGCCCGTCGCTACGGGTCAGGGCACCCAGGCGCACGGTCACACGTGGCATCACGCGCAGTCTGCGGTGTTCGGGCTGGGGTACGCGGTCGGGGGCGCCGTCGAACCAGTAGATGCGCAGCAGGGGGCGCTCCGTGTCGGACTCGGCGCGCTCGCGCAGGCCCTGGATGAGGGCGGCGTGGTCGACGGTGATCCGGGAGCGGGACGAATCCCCGGCAAGGAGACTGGCGGCAGCCCCGAGCAGATACCCGGCATCCACCAGGACGATGCAGCGGTCCACGCGATCCACCCTCTTTCCGGGAGGTTTGCTTCGGGCTTCCTTCGAGTCTGCCCGACGGCGCGGAGGTTAACGGCCCGAACTCGATCTTCGGCGTGGCGGATCGGAAGATCACTCTCCGACAGTGCTTATTACGCACGGTAATTATCCGAAATGCGCGACTTGTCGGGCTGTGTGAATCTGGTCCCGGCCCTGGCCCCTAGATCCCCCTCAGGAGGCAGATCACCATGGCCAAGAACAAGAACCGCAAGCAGGGCGGCCAGCAGGACCGCTCCTCGCAGGCCGAGCAGGCTCAGGAGCAGGCCCAGCGGTCCTCGACGGAGGCGCAGCAGTCGCCGATGTCGCAGGTCCAGGGCAGCCCGGCTGATGTTGCTCGTAAGCATCAGAAGCGCTTCGGCCACAACTGACGGCCGAACGCGGGCTGTTGAAGCCCAGGCATGAATGAGGGGCGTACCCGGCTGCGGGTACGCCCCCCATTTCTGTGTTTCTGTCGCTCTGTCGATCAGCCCGCCAGGCAGGACGGGCCCAGCAGTACCTTCAGGTCGCCGAAGAGCGCCGGGTCCGGCTTCACGCGGTGCCGGTCGAGCCGCAGCACCGTGGTCTTGCGCGGGCCCTGGAGCCTGATGCGGACCTCGCTCTCGCCCTTGTGGTGGCTGAGGATCTCGCCGAGCCGGCTGACCATGGGCGGGGTGACCTTCAGCGCCGGGATGGTCAGGATCACGGGCGCGTTGGTGCCCGCGTTCGACAGGTCCGGGACCTGGAGTTCCATCGCGACCAGGCGGGGCACGTCCTCGCGCTTGTCGAGGCGTCCCTTGACGAACACCACGGCGTCCTCGACGAGTTGGGTCGACACCAGCTGGTAGGTCGCCGGGAAGAACATGCACTCGAGGGAACCGGCGAGGTCCTCGACGGTCGCGATCGCCCAGGCGTTGCCCTGCTTGGTCATCTTGCGCTGCAGGCCCGAGATGATGCCGCCGATCGTGACGACCGCGCCGTCCGCGTGCTCACCTCCGGTGAGCTGGGAGATTCCCGCGTCCGCCTTGTCGGACAGGACGTGCTCCAGGCCGAAGAGCGGGTGGTCGGAGACGTACAGACCGAGCATCTCCCGCTCCTGGGCGAGCAGATAGGCCTTGTCCCACTCGTCGGTCGTGAACTCCACGTCGAGACCGAAGCCCGGCTCGTCCGCGCCCTCGTCGCCCATCCCGCCGAAGAGGTCGAACTGCCCCTCGGCCTCCTTGCGCTTGACCTGCACCACGTTGTCGATCATCGGCTCGAACTGCGCGGTGAGGCCCTTGCGGGTGTGGCCCATCGTGTCGAACGCGCCCGCCTTGATCAGCGATTCGGTGGTCCGCTTGTTGCAGGCGACCGCCTCGACCTTGTCCAGATAGTCCGGGAAGGAGGCGTACTTCCCCTTGGCCTTGCGGCTCTTGATGATCGACTCGACGACGTTCGTACCGACGTTGCGGACGGCGGAGAGACCGAAGAGGATCACGTCGTCGCCCTGGGCGGCGAAGTTCTGCTCCGACTCGTTGACGTTGGGCGGCAGCACCTTGATGCCCATGCGCCGGCACTCGTTCAGATAGACGGCCGACTTGTCCTTGTCGTCCTTGACCGAGGTGAGCAGCGCGGCCATGTACTCGGCCGGGTAGTTCGCCTTCAGGTAGCCGGTCCAGTACGAGACCAGGCCGTACGCGGCCGAGTGGGCCTTGTTGAAGGCGTAGCCGGCGAAGGGGACCAGCACGTCCCACAGGGCCTGGATCGCCTCGTCGCTGTAGCCGTTCTTCTTGGCTCCGGCCTGGAAGATGGTGAAGTTCTTCGCCAGTTCGTCGGGCTTCTTCTTGCCCATCACGCGGCGCAGGATGTCGGCCTCGCCGAGCGAGTACCCGGCGATGATCTGGGCGGCCTTCTGCACCTGCTCCTGGTAGACGATCAGGCCGTAGGTGACCGCGAGGACCTCCTGGAGGGGCTCCTCCAGCTCCTTGTGGATCGGCGTGATCTCCTGGCGGCCGTTCTTGCGCTCCGCGTAGTTGATGTGCGAGTTCATGCCCATCGGGCCCGGCCGGTAGAGGGCCGAGACGGCGGAGATGTCCTCGAAGTTGTCGGGCTGCATCTGGCGCAGCAGCGAACGCATCGGGCCGCCGTCGAACTGGAACACGCCGAGGGTGTCGCCGCGGCAGAGCAGTTCGAAGGTCGTGGGGTCGTCCAGCGGGAGGGCGAGCATCTCCAGGTCGACGCCCTTGTTGGCCTTCACCATCTTGATGGCGTCGTCCATGATCGTGAGGTTGCGCAGGCCCAGGAAGTCCATCTTCAGCAGGCCCAGCGACTCGCACTGGGGGTAGTCCCACTGCGTGATGGTCACGCCGTCGGTGTGCCGCACCCAGATGGGGGCGTGGTCGACGATGGGTTCGCTGGACATGATCACGCCGGCCGCGTGCACACCCATCTGCCGGACCAGGCCCTCGACGCCCTTGGCGGTGTCGATGACCTTCTTCACGTCCGGTTCGTTCTCGTACATCGCCCGGATCTCGCCCGCCTCGTTGTAGCGCGGGTGCTTCGGGTCGGTGATGCCGGAGAGGTCGATGCCCTTGCCGAGGACGTCGGCGGGCATCGCCTTGGTGAGGCGGTCGCCCATCGCGTACGGGTAGCCCAGCACGCGCGCGGAGTCCTTGATGGCGTTCTTCGCCTTGATCTTGCCGTACGTGCCGATCATGGCCACCTTGTCGGCGCCGTACTTCTCGGTCACGTACCTGATCACCTCCACGCGCCTGCGCTCGTCGAAGTCGATGTCGACGTCGGGCATGGAGACGCGCTCGGGGTTGAGGAACCGCTCGAAGATCAGGCCGTGCGGGATCGGGTCGAGGTCGGTGATGCCCATGGCGTACGCGACGATCGAACCGGCCGCGGAGCCACGGCCCGGCCCCACCGCGATGCCCTGCTTCTTGGCCCACATGATGAAGTCGGCGACGACGAGGAAGTACCCCGGGAACCCCATCTGGATGATGACGTCCATCTCGTACTCGGCCTGCTTCTGGCGGTCGTCGGGGACGCCGCCGGGGAAGCGGCGCTCCATGCCGAGGCGGACCTCCTCCTGGAACCAGGTGACCTCGGTGTAGCCGTCGGGGATGTCGAACTTCGGCATGAGGTTCTTCGCCTCGAACATGCCGGAGGTGTCGATCTGCTCGGCCACCAGGAGCGTGTTGGCGCAGCCCTCCTGCCAGGCGTCCGAGGAGTCGACGGCGTACATCTCGTCCGTGGACTTCAGGTAGTAGCCGGTGCCGTCGAAGCGGAAACGGTCCGGGTCGGAGAGGTTCTTGCCGGTCTGGATGCACAGCAGCGCGTCGTGGGCGGTCGCCTCGTTCGCGTACGTGTAGTGCGAGTCGTTCGTCACCAGCGGCGGGATGCCGAGCTTCTTGCCGATGTCGAGGAGGCCGTCGCGCACGCGGCGCTCGATCTCGATGCCGTGGTCCATCAGCTCCAGGAAGTAGCGGTCCTTGCCGAAGATGTCCTGGTACTCGGCGGCCGCCTTCAGTGCCTCGTCGTACTGGCCGAGACGCAGCCGGGTCTGCAGCTCACCGGAGGGGCAGCCGGTCGACGCGATGAGCCCCTCGGACCACTGGGAGATCGTCTCCTTGTCCATGCGGGGCCACTTCTGCAGCCAACCCTCGGCGTACGCGTCCGAGGAGAGCTTGAAGAGGTTGTGCAGGCCCGTCCGGTTCGCCGCCCAGATCGTCTTGTGCGTGTAACCACCCGAACCGGACACGTCGTCGCGCTTCTGGTGCGGCTGGCCCCACTGGATCTTGCGCTTGTTGCGCCGGGACTCCGGGGCGACGTACGCCTCGATGCCGATGATCGGCGTGACGCCCGCCTTCTTCGCCGTGTGGAAGAAGTCGTACGCCCCGTGGAGGTTGCCATGGTCGCTCATGGCGATGTGGGTCATGCCCATCTCGTTGCAGGCGTTGAACATGTCCTTGAGCCGCGCGGCACCGTCCAGCAGCGAGTACTGGGTGTGGACGTGCAGGTGCGTGAACGGCGGCTTCGACACGGTTGTGGCCTCCAAGGAGAACGGCGGACGACAGGCTGCGGACAGTCTGGGGGGACAGCGTCGAAGTCTATGACGCGGGACTGACACTCCGCGGGCGCTCACCCGTACCTTCATGCGGGTACTCGGGCACTCCCGGGTACTTTCGTCCGTTGGAAGTGGACGGACCACCTGTCCACAACCGGCGGATCTCCCGTCCCACACATCAAGCACCACCTGCACCAGGAGGCACCCAGCGATGTCGGTCCCGCAGCTCAACGACGAGCAACGCGGCGAGCAGATCCTCGCCGTCTTCGACACCGCCTTCGGCGCGCTCCTGGCCGCCGACCCGGCCGCGTTCCGCGTGAAGTTCCGCAAGATGGCGGCCTCCGCCTTCGCGTTCTACCGGGGCACGGCGGGCCTCTTCTACCACGACCTGGACGCGGAGAAGCGCGGCGGCCCGTACCTGGACGAGCGCACCTCGCGCGTGTGGATCCACGGCGACCTGCACGCCGAGAACTTCGGCACGTACATGGACGCGAACGGCCGCCTGATCTTCAATGTGAACGACTTCGACGAGGCCTACGTCGGCCCGTTCACCTGGGACCTCAAGCGCTTCGCGGCCTCCGTCGCCCTGCTCGGGTACGCGAAGGCACTCGGCGACGAGCAGATCACCGACCTGGTGCGCACCTACGCGGCCGCCTACCGCGAGCGCATCCACGCCCTCGCCACCGGCGCCAAGAGCGACGAGGTGCCGCCCTTCACGCTGGACACGGCCGACGGCCCGCTGCTGGACGCGCTGCGCGACGCCCGCTCGCTGACCCGTTTCGGACTGCTCGACTCGATGACCGAGATCCGCGACTTCGAGCGGCGCTTCGCGGCGGGCGGCGGCTCCATCGAGCTCGACGCGGCCACGCGCTACAAGGTGCTGGCCGCCTTCGACGGCTACCTGGAGACGCTTCCGGAGGCCTCCCTGGCCCGCCCGGACTCGTACCGGGTGAAGGACGTCGTGGGCCGTCGCGGCATCGGTATCGGCTCGGCGGGGCTGCCCTCGTACAACATCCTTCTGGAGGGCAACAGCGACGCCCTGGAGAACGATGTGGTGATCTACATCAAGCAGGCCCAGACACCGGCCGTCTCCCGGCACATCACGGACTCCTCGATCCGCGAGTACTTCCAGCACGAGGGCCACCGCACCGTCATCTCCCAGCGCGCCCTGCAGGCGCACGCCGACCCGTGGCTCGGCTGGACCGAGCTGGACGGCGCGGGCCAGCTGGTCGCCGAGGTCTCCCCGTACGCCGTGGACCTCGACTGGGGCGACATCGACGACCCGGAGGAGATCGCGGCGGTCGTCGCGGACCTCGGCCGGGCCACCGCCACGATGCACGCGGCGGCGGACGACGAGAGCGGTCACTCGGAGCTGGTGCCGTTCTCCACGGAACGGGCCATCGACGCGGCGATCGCCGCCGACGAGGAGGGCTTCGCGGGCCTCCTGGTGGACTTCGCGCACAGCTACGGAGCACGCGCGCGGGGGGATCACCAGATCTTCGTGGACCTCTTCCGCAACGGCCGAATCCCCGGCCTGTAGGGATCACGACGCCCCGACGACGCTCCCGTAACTCATAGGAACCTTTTAGGGGGCTCTTACGGGAGCTCGTGGGACACTCTCCAGCGCCATGGACATATCCGGAACCCAGCTCAGAGCCGTACGCGCGGCCCTGTTCACGGCAGTCGTCGTGACGCTCTCCACCGCGTCGCACGTCCTGCTGTCCCGGGTCCCGCTGCCGCTGGCCACCGTGGCCGCGATCGCGGGCGCCGTCTTCGTCCTCGCGTATGTGCTGGCGGGCCGCGAGCGCGGTTTCGGCGCGATCGCGGCCCTGCTGATCCCGCTGGAGCTGGCCGCCGACACGGTGTTCACCACGGGCCAGCACGTCTGCTACGGCAGGGCGGGCGGTCCCGTGGCGGGCCCGCTGCGCTCCGTCGGCTTCGACGTGCTGTGCGGCGGCGGCAGTGTGGGCACCCCGCTGGCCCGTGTCACCGGCGCCGGCCCCGACCGCGCGGCGGCCCTGCTCGCGCACGCCGACCCGGCCGCCGCCTGGCTGCTGCTCACCGCGCACATCGGCGTCGGACTCCTCGCCGCCGCCTGGCTGCGGCGCGGCGAGCGGGCCCTGGAGCAGTTGCTGCGCGCGGCGGCCACGGCCGCCTTCCGGCCGCTGCTCCTCGCCGTCGCCGCGGTGACGGTGGAGCTCACGCCGGTACGCCGGCCGCCCCGCCCGGCACACCGGATCGCCGCCATCCGCACCCGCCTCTTCGCCCACTCCATGGGACGACGTGGACCGCCGTGCTCAGTCGCCTTCGCCTGAGCAACTGCAGTCCCCCATACGTATTCCGCGTACAGCATGTGCGCGTCCCACATGGAGATCACCAATATGAGCAAGCGGAACAGCCAGGCGTCCAAGTCGGCGGCACGTGAGCGGCTGCGCGTCGAGCGCGAGCGCCAGGCCAAACGGGACAAGGCCAAGCGGCAGGTCATCGTCGCCGGCTCCATCGTCGGCGTCCTCGCGATAGCCGGCGGCATCGGCTACGCGGTCGTGCAGAACAACAAGCCCGCCTACTGGGAAGCCGCCAAGAAGGACAAGCTCGTCAAGCCGGCCAACACCAGCGGCACCAACGGCACGACCGTCGTCGTCGGCAAGAGCACCGCCAAGAAGACGCTGAAGCTGTACGAGGACTCGCGCTGCCCGATCTGCGCCCAGTTCGAGCAGACCGTGGGCCCGACCCTGAAGAAGGACCTCGACGCCGGCAAGTTCAAGATCCAGTACATCGGCGCCACGTTCATCGACAACCACGACAACGGCGAGGGCTCCAAGAACGCGCTCAGCGCTCTCGGTGCCGCCCTGAACGTGAGCCCCGAAGCCTTCCTGGAGTACAAGACCGCGCTCTACTCGACGAAGTACCACCCCGAGGAGACCGACGACAAGTTCAAGGACGACGCCTACCTGATCAAGGTCGCGAACACGGTGGACGCCCTCAAGAACAACAAGGCGTTCCAGAAGGCCGTGAAGGACGGCACCTACGACAGGTGGGCACTGGACATGTCGAAGACGTTCGACGACAACAAGGACGGGGTCGACGGCACGCCGAGCCTCGTCATGAACGGCAAGCAGCTCACCGGGTCCGACGGCAAGAACGCGCCGATGTCCGTCGCCGACTACACGACGGCGATCGACGCGGCGCTCAAGGCCTGACGACCGAGCCCGAGGACTGACGACCGGCTCAAGGGCGGATCCGACCAGAAGCCGAAGAGCGGGCGAACTTTTACGAGTTCGCCCGCTCCCGGCCTGTACTGATCGGTAACCTGACCGCTCGTGACCAGTCGATACAGATCTTCCGAGCCGCAAGATCCTCCGGGCGCCGCCAACTCCCGCGCTCCCCGCCGCCGTACGGTCGTCAAGGCCGCGGCCGTCACCGCCGTCCTCGCCGCGCCGCTCGCCGCCGCACTGCCGGCCCGCGCCGCCGAGGCACCCGCCTTCCTGCACGGTGTCGCCTCCGGTGACCCGCTGCCCAACGGCATCCTGCTGTGGACCCGGGTGACGCCCACTTCGGAGGCGACACCCGGCTCCGGGCTCGGCCCCGACACCGAGGTGAGCTGGACCGTCGCCAAGGACAAGGCGTTCACCAACGTCGTCGCCAAGGGCTCCACCACCGCGTCGGCCGCCTCCGACCACACGGTCAAGGCGGACATCCGCGGCCTGGAACCGGCCACCGACTACTGGTTCCGCTTCTCCGCGGGCGGCACCGACTCCCCCGTGGCCCGCACCCGCACCACTCCCGCGGCGGACGCGAGCGTCATGGGCCTGCGCTTCGGCGTGGTCTCCTGCGCCAACTGGGAGGCCGGCTACTTCTCCCCGTACCGCCATCTCGCCGCGCGCGGCGACCTGGACGCCTGGCTGCACCTGGGCGACTACATCTACGAGTACAAGTCCGGCGAGTACGCGGCCCGCGGCAAGGTCGTCCGGCCGCACGCACCGGCGAACGAGATCATCACCCTCGCCGACTACCGCACCCGGCACGGCCGTTACAAGACCGACCCGGACCTCCAGTCGCTGCACCACAAGGTGCCGGTCATCGCGATCTGGGACGACCACGAGTTCGCCGACAACGCCTGGTCGGGCGGCGCGGTCAACCACACCGAAGGCGCCGAAGGCGCCTGGTCCGCCCGCCAGTCGGCCGCCAAGCAGGCCTACTTCGAGTGGATGCCGGTCCGCCCGGCGATCGAGGGCACCACATACCGCCGGCTGCGCTTCGGCAAGCTCGCCGACCTCTCGCTGCTCGACCTGCGGTCGTTCCGCTCGCAGCAGGCCTCCACGGCGAGCGGCTCGGTGGACGACCCGGACCGTACGCTCACGGGCCGGGCGCAGCTCGACTGGCTGAAGGCGGGGCTGAAGGCCTCGGACACCACCTGGCGGCTGGTCGGCAACTCCGTGATGATCTCGCCGTTCGCCATCGGCGAGCTGTCCGCCGACCTCTTCAAGCCGCTCGCCAAGCTGCTGGGGCTGCCGCAGGAGGGCATCGCCCTCAACACCGACCAGTGGGACGGCTACACGGACGACCGCCGCGAACTGCTCGCGCACCTGCGCACCAACGCGATCCGCAACACGGTCTTCCTGACCGGCGACATACATATGGCATGGGCCAACGACGTGCCGGTGGACGCCGGCACATATCCGCTGTCCGCCTCCGCCGCCACGGAGTTCGTCGTCACCTCGGTCACCTCCGACAACCTCGACGACATCGTCAAGGTCCCCGAGGGCACCGTCTCCGCGATCGCCTCGCCGATCATCCGGGCCGCCAACCGGCACGTCCACTGGGTCGACACCGACCGGCACGGCTACGGCGTCCTGGATGTCACGGCCGACCGCGCGCAGATGGACTACTACGTGCTCTCCGACCGCACGGACCCGAACGCGACCTCGTCCTGGGCCCGTTCGTACCGCACGCGCAGCGGCACGCAGAAGGCCGAGCGCACCTACGACCCGGTTTAAGGGCCCCGGCTCCTAGAGGGTTTCGAGGAAGCCGAGCGCCACCCGCCAGGTGGCCTCGGCAGCCTCCTCGTCGTAGTCCGGCAGGTCGGGGTCGGTGTACAGGTGACCGGCCCCGGCGTACCGGTAGATCTCCACGTCGGCGCCCGCCTTGCCCATCTGCAGATACCAGGCGCTCAGCCAGTCGTCCGTCTCGAACGGGTCCGGCTCGGCGACATGCAGCTGCACCGGCAGCTCGTCCACCGAGGCGCTCTCGGCGATGTCCGACGTGCCGTGCAGCAGCAGAAGGCCGCGCGCCTTGTCGTCGCCGAGGGCCAGGGTCTGCGCCGTCGCGGCGCCGAAGGAGAATCCGGCGTACACGAGCCCGCGCTCGGAATGGGGTGCGGCGGCCAGAACGGCCCGCTTGAGCAGCTCTTCCTTGCCGATCTCGTCCTTGAAGGCCATGCCCTCCTCGACGGTCTCGAACGTCCGCCCCTCGAAGAGGTCGGGCGTCCACACCTCGTGCCCCGCGCCGCGCAACCGGTCCGCCGCCGCGCGCACCGCGGGCCTGAGGCCGAAGGTCGAGTGAAAGAGCAAGATGTTCATGAACCCATGGTGCCAGCCGGCACCGACAACGCCGTATCCAGGCAACATGTTCATGACCGCCCTCATCCGGTTACGTTCGAAGGCATGGAAACGGTACTTCGCCCGCTGATCGTGGTCGGCGGTTCGGTCGTGCTCACCCTCCTCATCGGGTGGGCCACCGACCGCCTGCTGCGCAAGGCAGACGACCAGCATTCGGAGACGCCGCTGTGGGGCCTGCTGCGCCGCGGCCGTATCCCCTACCAGATCGTTCTCTGCGCGGCCATGCTCAGAGGCTCCTACGACGAGGCACAGCTGCTGCAGGCACACCGGGTCGGCATCGGGCGCGGCCTGACGCTGGTGCTGATCGGGGCCACCGCCTGGCTGGTGGTGCGCATCACGGCCGCGATCGTCGAGACGTCGTACTCCCGTTACGCGAGGGCCCACCGTGATCCGGCCCGGGTGCGCCGGGTGCGCACGCAGGTGTCGCTGATCATGCGGGTGGTCGCGGCGATCGTCGGGGTGGTGGCGGCCGCCTCGATGCTGCTGACGTTCCCGGCGATGCGCGCGGCCGGCGCCTCGCTGCTGGCCTCGGCGGGCATTCTCGGCATCGTCGCCGGTGTCGCCGCCCAGTCCACGCTCAGCAACCTCTTCGCCGGGCTGCAGATCGCCTTCGGCGACATGGTGCGGCTGGGCGACACGGTCGTGGTGGACGGCGAGTGGGGCACGGTCGACGAGATCACCCTCACCTTCCTGACGGTACGGACCTGGGACGAGCGCCGGATCACCATGCCGGTCTCGTACTTCACCTCGAAGCCGTTCGAGAACTGGTCGCGCGGCGGCGCCCAGATGACCGGCATCGTCTTCTGGCACCTCGACCACACCGCGCCCGTGGAGGCGATGCGCGAAAGGCTCCGCGACATCCTGCGCGAGTGCCCCGCCTGGGACGGCCGCGACTACGGCCTGGCCGTCACGGACACGACCCCGAACACCATGCAGGTGCGAGCGCTGGTGACGGCGAAGGACGCGGACGACGTCTGGACGGTACGGGTCACGGTCCGCGAGCAGATGATCCGCTGGCTGACCGAGCACCACCCGTACGCGCTGCCCCGCGTGAACACGGCCGACGCCCTGTTGTCGCCGGGCAGCCCCAACGGGCGTTCCCGGTCCGCGGACGGGGCGGTACGGCGGGCCCACGAGCCGCCGCGGACGGGCCGGGGCTGAGCACCGGGCCGCACCTGCGGGAAAGGACGCCGATACGGCGCCCAGGACGGGACCCCGGCTTCGGCCGGGGTCCCGTCACCGCAGACTGCGCACATCCAGATGCCGCAGCACCCGGTCGACGATCTCCGGGTCGGCTCCCGCCTCACTCCGCGCCGACAGCACCTCGTGCCGCGCCGCGCTCAGCATCTCCCCCTGGATCCGCCGCATCCGCTTGATCCGGCGGACCCGCTGGTCGTGCGCCTCGCGCCGCTCGTCGTCCCCCATGTCGGGGCTGATCCGCACCCCGATCTCGAAGGCCCGGCGCAGCAGTTGCTCGGACAGTTCCTCCGGCAGCTCCTCCACCTCCTCGATCTCCTTCAGTCTCCGCTTCGCGGCCTTCGCCGCACGGACGGCGAGCACCCGTTCGAAGGCCTTCTCGCTGTCGGTGTCGGCCCGCACGCCGAGCTTCCTCACCAGCCAGGGCAGCGTGAGCCCCTGGAGCACCAGCGTCGCCATGATCACGCCGAACGCGATGAACACGATCTCGTCCCGGTCCGGGAACGGCGACCCGTCGTCCATCTCCAGCGGAATGGCGAGCGCGAGCGCGACGGAGGCGACGCCTCTCATCCCCGCCCACCACATCACGACGGTCTCGCGCCAGGAGGTCGGGATCTCCTCGTCGTAGTCCCGTTTCGCGTGCAGTCGTTTGGTCAGCCAGGTCGCCGGCAGCAGCCACGCCAGGCGTACGAGGACGACGACGGCGACGATCGCCCCGGCCCAGCCGAGCATCTCGCCCCAGCGCCCCGACGCCGTCCTGATGGCGTTGTGCAGTTCGAGCCCGATCAGCCCGAACGCGACTCCGGTGACCAGGGTGTCGACCACGTCCCAGAAGGTGTGCCCGGCGAGCCGCGTCAGGACGTCGTCGGCGTCGGTGGCGTACTCGGCCAGGAAGAGCGCGGTGGTGAGCACCGCGAGCACCCCCGAGCCGTGCAGTTCCTCGGCGAGGACGTACGAGGCGAACGGCACCAGCAGGGTCAGGCCGATCTGCAGGGTGGAGTCGTCCAGCAGGTTCATCAGCTTGTTGGCGGCCCAGCCGAGCGCGAGTCCGACGGCCACCGCGACGACCGCGGACAGCACCAGGTCGAGGGCGGCGCGCGGCAGGGAGAAGCTTCCGCTGACGGCGGCGGCAATCGCCACGTGGTAGAGCACGATGGCCGTGACGTCGTTGAACAGCCCCTCGCCCTCGAGGATCGACACCAGTCGGCGCGGCAGCCCGAGCTGCCCTGCGACGGCGGTCGCCGCGACGGGGTCGGGCGGCGCGACCAGCGCCCCGAGGGCCACAGCGGCGGCGATCGGCAGCCCCGGAACGATCGTGTTGGCGACGACGGCCACCACCACGGTGGTGACGAACACCAGCGCCACGGCCAGCAGGAAGATCGGACGTTTGTTGGCCGTGAACTGCCTCCACGACGTGCGCCGCACCGACGCGTAGAGCAGCGGCGGAAGCAACGCGGGCAGGATCAGGTCAGGCGGGATGTCCACATTGGGCACGAAGTCCAGTACGGCGAGCACGATGCCGAGGAGCGTCATCAGCACCGGGGCGGGCAACCCGAACCGGTCCCCCACCGGAACACTCACCACGGCTCCGAGCAGCAGCACGAACAGCAGGGCGAGTTGGTCCACGGCGCGCACTCCGGACTGGCGAGACGATCAGAGTCTCCAGCGTGCCACGCGCCGTACGCCCGGCCGGGACGTCACACCCGGCCCGGGTACCGCGGGGTTCAAAGAGCGCGTCGCATCGCCCGGTGCGGGATCCCCGCGTCGGGGAACTCCGGGCCGTACGCCTCGTAGCCGAGCCGCTCGTAGAAGCCGGTCGCATGCGTCTGCGCGTGCAGGTCCACCGCCGACAGGCCACGCGCGCGTGCCGCGTCCTCGATGGCGCGTACGAGGGCGACACCGACGCCGAGCCCTCGCGCGTCCCGGGTCACGGCGAGCCGTCCGAGCGAGCCGACGCCCAGGTCGCCGCCGGTCTTCGCGGCGGCCTCCTCGCCGTACAGGAGGCGCCCGGTGCCGAGCGGCAGCCCGTCCTCCCGGACCGCCAGCACATGCAGGGCCCCGGCGTCGTAGGCGTCGTACTCGATGTCCTCGGGGACGCGCTGCTCGACGACGAAGACCGCCTTGCGCACCGCGAAGCACGCCTCACGGTCGGCGGCGTCCTCGGCCACCCGCACGACGAACGCGGAGCTCACGCGTTGCTCTCCTCGCGGACCTTGTCCAGCGCCTTCTGCAGGTCGGCGGGGTAGCCGCTGGAGAACTCCACCCACTCCCCGTCGCCGGGGTGCTCGAAGCCGAGCCGCACCGCGTGCAGCCACTGCCGGGTGAGACCGAGCCGCTTGGCGAGCGTCGGGTCCGCGCCGTAGGTCAGATCGCCGACGCACGGGTGGCGGTGGGCGGCCATGTGGACGCGGATCTGGTGGGTGCGCCCGGTCTCCAGCTTGATGTCGAGCAGCGAGGCCGCCCGGAACGCCTCCATGAGGTCGTAGTGCGTGACGGAGGGCTTGCCCTCGGCCGTGACCGCCCACTTGTAGTCATGGTTCGGGTGGCGGCCGATCGGCGCGTCGATGGTGCCGCTCATCGGGTCGGGGTGGCCCTGCACGAGCGCGTTGTAGCGCTTGTCGACCGTACGTTCCTTGAACTGGCGCTTCAGCGAGGTGTACGCGCGCTCCGACTTGGCGACTGCCATCAGACCGGACGTGCCCACGTCCAGGCGGTGCACGATGCCCTGGCGCTCGGCGGCACCTGAGGTCGAGATCCGGTACCCGGCGGCCGCGAGGCCGCCGATCACGGTCGTGCCGGTCCAGCCGGGGCTCGGGTGCGCGGCGACGCCCACCGGCTTGACGATCACGACGATGTCGTCGTCGTCATGCACGATCTCCATGCCCTCGACGGGCTCGGCGACGATCTGCACCGGGGCGGGTGCCTGCGGCATCTCCACCTCCAGCCAGGCGCCGCCGTGCACCCGGTCGGACTTTCCGACCACCGAGCCGTCGACCATGACCTTCCCCGCCGCGGCCAGCTCGGCGGCCTTCGTACGGGAGAAGCCGAACATTCGGGAGATGGCGGCGTCGACACGCTCGCCCTCCAGGCCGTCGGGCACGGGCAGGGTGCGGATCTCGGGAATCGTACTCACCCGTCGAGTATGCCGGACGGCTCGGACACCGCCGTACGGCAGCCTGCGCGCTCAGTCCCTGTGGACGGTCCCGTCCGGGTCCAGTCCGCGGAAGGACAGCAGCACGATGAGGATGCCGCCGCAGACGATCGCGGAGTCGGCCAGGTTGAAGACCGCGAAGTGCTTCGGCGCGATGAAGTCGACGACCGCGCCCTCGAAGACGCCCGGCGAGCGGAAGATCCGGTCGGTCAGGTTGCCCAGGGCGCCACCCAGCAGCAGGCCCAGCGCGATCGCCCAGGGCAGGCTGTACAGCTTGCGCGCGAGCCGTGCGATCACCACGATCACGGCCGCGGCGATCACCGTGAAGATGATGGTGAAGGCCTCACCGAAGCCGAAGGCCGCGCCCGCGTTGCGGATCGCCTCGAACCGCAGCCAGTCCCCGATGATCTCGATCGGCGCATGGTGTTCCAGCTTCGCGACGACGAGCATCTTGCTGACGAGGTCGAGCGCGTACGCCAGGGTCGCGACCGCGAAGAGCACGGCGATCCGGCGCCTGCGCCGCGGCTGCTCGGCCGCGGTCCCGGCGCCCTGCGCCCCGTCCACACCGGACTGCTCCGCCGGTGCCGTGTCGCCGGAGCCGGACCGGCCGCCCGCCGCCGCGTTCTCGTCGGACTGCTCCGGTTCGGCCCCCGCCGCCCCTGGGTTATCCGGCGTACCGATGATGCGCTCCGCCTCTGCCACGTGAGTCCCTCAACCTAGGTGCCTGACTGAGGACGAGAGTACGGCACACCCCCTGGGACCCACGTGCTCAGGAGCCCTCCCGCGCCGCTCAGTAACGGCGCTCCTGCTTCTGCTTGCACTCGACGCACAGGGTGGCCCGCGGGAAGGCCTGCATGCGCGCCTTGCCGATGGCGTTGCCGCAGTTCTCGCACAGGCCGTAGGTGCCCGCGTCGAGGCGCTCCAGCGCGCGGTCGGTCTGTTCGAGCATCTCGCGCGCGTTGGCCGCGAGGGACATCTCGTGCTCGCGCGTGATGTTCTTGGTGCCGGTGTCGGCCTGGTCGTCGCCCGCGCCGTCGCCGGAGTCCCGCATCAGTCCCGCGAGCGCCTCCTCCGACGACGTGATCTCGGCCCGCAGGCGCAGGGACTCGGACTGGAGCTCGGCCCGCGCCTCCGCGACCTCTTCCGGGGTCCAGGGGTCCTCACCGGGGCGGACCGCGAGCTCACCGGGCGTCACGGCGGCGATCCGCGCCTTGGGGACCGCGGTGGACTTCTTCGCCGCCGTGGCCGTGCCAGGAGTCTTCTTCGCAACCACCGTTGTGGCTCCCGTCGTCTTCGCGGCCTGGGCCGCGCCCGCGGCCGCGGACGCGACCGCCTTCTTGGCCGTACTGGTGCTCTTCTTGGCGGCACGCTTCGCGGCCGTCGGTTTCTTCGCCTCTGCGGTCGTGACGGCCGTCTTCTTGGCGGCTGCCTTCTTCGTCGCCGTCTTCTTCGTCACCGTCTTCGTCGCGGCCGTCTTCTTCGCGGCCGTCTTGGTGGCGGATCTCTTGGCAGCCGGTTTCGTCGTGGCCGTCTTCGTCGGGGCCCCCTCCGTAGTGGCCGACTTTCCGGTGGCCGTCTTCTTTGTGGCCGCCTTCTGTGCAGCCGTCTTCTTGGCGGCCGATTTCGTCCCGGCGGTCGCACCCACCGTCTTCACCGGCTTCGCCGGTGCGGTCGCGTTCCCGGCGGGTGCCCCCTGAGCGCTCTTCTTCCCACCCACGTCCTTGGCCGCCGGACCCGTGGATCTGCCGGACGCCGACTCCTGTACGGCGGACTTCTTCGCCACCATGGCCGCGGCCCCTTCACATATTGTGATCTTGCACGCGAATCGTGCTGGGACGATAAATCGACTTCCGGCCCGCGGCAACGGGGCACGCCACCGATTCGCCCGCCCCGCGCGCACCCCGCGGCGAGTCTGCATGCGTTGTTCCCAACTCCCCGCCGGGTAATCCGCCCCGGCCCGCGTCCCAGGATCCGGACACCCGCGCCTCGCCATTCGGGTCACGGCGCAGGCCCCCGGGGCACCCCGCCGGGGCCCGCGCCCCGCCCGCCCCGGGCGCGGGCCCCGGAAATCCGGTCGGCCGATGTCTCCGCGGCGCCGTACACTGGGCGGAGCGAAAAGCGTGGATGGGGACGAGTAGCGGCGTACGCAGCCATGAGCGACCCGGGGACGGTGCGAGCCCGGGGGCCGGCGCGACGTGAAGATCACCCCGGAGCCACCGGAAGAAAGCCGCAGCCGGCGAGCAGCGGTGAGTAGACCCGGCATCGCGACCCCAATGAGGGGGCTCACCGGCGCACACCACGCACCGGAGGGCCAAGGAGGGTGGTACCGCGGGAGCGCGCCGCACACGGCGTAGGCAGCATGCAGGCTCTCGTCCCTCCGACGGAAGGCAGAAAGTCCGTTGGAGGAGCTCGCTGATGACAGCGCCGACGTATCGCCAGGTGCCCGCCCAGGTCGACCTGCCCGCGCTCGAGCACGCCGTGCTCGACTTCTGGCACGAGCAGAAGATCTTCGCCAAGAGCCTGGAGCAGTCCGAGGGCCGCCCCGAGTGGGTGTTCTACGAGGGCCCGCCCACCGCCAACGGCATGCCGGGCGCCCACCACATCGAGGCGCGCGTCTTCAAGGACGTCTTCCCGCGCTTTCGCACCATGCGGGGCTACCACGTGGCCCGCAAGGCCGGCTGGGACTGCCACGGCCTCCCGGTGGAGCTCGCGGTGGAGAAGGAGCTCGGCTTCACCGGCAAGCAGGACATCGAGGCGTACGGCGTCGCCGAGTTCAACGACAAGTGCCGCGAGTCCGTGACCCGGCACACCGACGCCTTCGAAGAGCTCACGACCCGCATGGGCTACTGGGCAGACCTGAACGACCCGTACCGCACCATGGACCCCGAGTACATCGAGTCCGTCTGGTGGTCGCTCAAGGAGATCTTCAACAAGGGCCTGCTGGTCCAGGACTACCGCGTGGCCCCCTGGTGCCCCCGCGACGAGACGGGTCTGTCGGACCACGAGCTGGCGCAGGGCTACGAGACGGTCGTCGACCCGTCGGTGTTCGTCCGTTTCCCGCTCACCTCCGGTCCGCTGGCCGGCCGGGCCGCCCTCCTGGTGTGGACGACGACCCCCTGGACGCTGGTCTCCAACACGGCTGTCGCCGCGCACCCCGACGTCACGTACGTCGTCGTGACGAACGGCGAGGAGAACCTCGTCGTCGCGCAGCCGCTCGTCGAGAAGGCGCTCGGCGAGGGCTGGGAGACCACCGGCGAGTCCTTCACGGGCGCCGAGATGGAGCGCTGGACGTATCAACGTCCGTTCGAGCTCGTCGAGTTCCCGGAGCCCGCCCACTACGTGGTCAACGCCGAGTACGTGACGACCGACGACGGTACGGGTCTGGTCCACCAGTCCCCCGCCTTCGGTGAGGACGACCTCAAGGTCTGCCGTGCGTACGGCCTGCCGGTCGTGAACCCCGTCCGCCCCAACGGCACCTTCGAGCAGGACATCCCGCTCGTGGGCGGCGTCTTCTTCAAGAAGGCGGACGAAAAGCTCACCGAAGACCTCCAGAACCGCGGTCTGCTCTTCAAGCACGTCCCGTACGAGCACAGCTACCCGCACTGCTGGCGCTGCCACACCGCGCTCCTCTACTACGCACAGCCGTCCTGGTACATCCGCACCACGGCCGTCAAGGACCGTCTCCTCCAGGAGAACGAGAAGACCAACTGGTTCCCCGAGTCGGTCAAGCACGGCCGCTTCGGCGACTGGCTGAACAACAACATCGACTGGGCACTGTCCCGCAGCCGCTACTGGGGCACCCCGCTCCCCCTGTGGACCTGCGAGGACGGCCACCTCACCTGCGTCGGCTCCCGCGCGGAGCTGACCGAGCTGACCGGCACCGACCAGTCGCAGCTGGACCCGCACCGCCCCTACATCGACGCGGTCACCTTCGCCTGCCCCCAGTGCGAGAAGACGGCCACGCGCGTGCCCGAGGTCATCGACGCCTGGTACGACTCGGGCTCGATGCCTTTCGCGCAGTGGGGCTACCCGCACAAGAACAAGGAACTGTTCGAGTCCCGCTACCCGGCGCAGTTCATCTCCGAGGCCATCGACCAGACGCGCGGCTGGTTCTACACGCTGATGGCGGTCGGCACCCTGGTCTTCGACAAGTCCTCGTACGAGAACGTGGTCTGCCTCGGCCACATCCTCGCCGAGGACGGCCGCAAGATGTCCAAGCACCTGGGCAACACCCTTGAGCCGATCTCGCTGATGGACCGGCACGGCGCCGACGCGGTGCGCTGGTTCATGGCGGCCGGCGGCTCCCCGTGGGCGGCCCGCCGCGTCGGCCACGGCACCATCCAGGAGGTCGTCCGCAAGACGCTCCTCACTTACTGGAACACGGTCGCCTTCCAGGCCCTGTACGCGCGCACGTCCGACTGGGCGCCCAGCGAGGCCGATCCGGCCCCGGCGGACCGCCCGGTCCTGGACCGCTGGCTCCTGTCCGAACTCCACGCCCTCACCGACCAGGTGACGCAGGCACTGGAGTCGTACGACACCCAGCGCGCCGGAAAGCTCCTGTCGGCCTTCGTCGACGACCTGTCCAACTGGTACGTACGCCGTTCCCGTCGCCGCTTCTGGCAGGGCGACAAGGCGGCGCTGCGCACCCTGCACGAGGTCGTCGAGACGGTCACGCGGCTGATGGCCCCGCTGACCCCGTTCATCACCGAGCGGGTCTGGCAGGACCTGATCGTGCCGGTCTCCCCGGGCGCCCCGGAGTCGGTCCACCTGTCCTCCTGGCCGGAGGCGGACCTGTCCGTCATCGACCCGGAGCTGTCGAAGCAGATGGTGCTCGTACGCCGTCTCGTGGAGCTCGGCCGTGCCACGCGCGCGGAGTCGGGCGTCAAGACGCGCCAGCCGCTGTCCCGCGCGCTGATCGCCGCGTCCGGCTTCGACTCCCTCGACCGGGAGCTGCACGCGCAGATCACGGAGGAGTTGAACGTCACAGCGCTGGCCTCGCTGAGCGAGGTCGGCGGCTCGCTGGTCGACACCACGGCCAAGGCGAACTTCCGTGCGCTCGGCAAGCGCTTCGGCAAGGGCGTCCAGGCGGTCGCCAAGGCCGTCGCGAACGCCGACGCGGCGGCGCTGTCCCTCGCCCTGCGCGAGGGCACGGCGTCGGTCGAGGTCGACGGCGAGACGGTCACGCTCGCCCCCGACGAGGTGATCATCACGGAGACCCCGCGCGAGGGCTGGTCGGTGGCGTCCGACTCGGGTGCCACGGTCGCCCTCGACCTGGAGATCACCGAGGAGCTGCGGCAGGCGGGCCTCGCCCGTGACGCGATCCGGCTGATCCAGGAGGCCCGCAAGAACAGCGGCCTCGACGTGGCCGACCGCATCGCCCTGCGCTGGATCGCGACCAACCCGGCGGTCATCGCGGCCCTGTCCGAGCACTCCGGCCTCATCGCCGACGAGGTCCTCGCCACGGACTTCTCCCAGGGCGAGGCCGACGACACCTACGGCGCCCCGTTCACGGACGAGGGCCTCTCCCTGGTGTTCCGCCTCCGCAAGGCGTAACCCCGCCCGGGGCAACCGCCCCCGCTGCCCCACCCCCGCGTCACACCGGGCCGGTGGGGCAGCATTTTTTTCGCCCCCTCCGCCCCTTCCCGTCCCGTCACTCCGGGGCTCCGCCCCTGGACCCCCGCTCCTCAAACGCCGGAGGGGCTGAATTTTCCCGGCAGCCCCAGGGGCACGGGAAAGGGCGGAGCCCCCGGGAATCCGGGGGCTCCGCCCTGAACGCTGCCGACGCCTAAGGCGTACTACAGGCCGTCAGTTGTCGTCCTCGTCGATGAGGAACCCACGCATCGGCGAGGGAGCCTGCTGCATCGGCGACGGGCCCTGCGGCCGTACCGGTGCCATCGGCTGGGTCATCGCGGGCGACATCTGCTGCTGACCACCGTAGGAGGGCGCGGCCGGTGCCGGTGCCCCACCCATGCCCTGGTTGCCGCCGTAGGACGGCGCGCTCGCGCCGGCCGGGGCCATCGAGGGCGCGGAGGACGACGGCAGGGAGGCCGTGGCCGGAGTGCGCGGCGGGGCGAGCGAGTCGTCCGCCTGCGTCTCCAGCTGACGCAGCTGGGACTCCAGGTAGGACTTCAGACGCGTGCGGTACTCGCGCTCGAAGCCGCGCAGGTCCTCGACCTTGCGCTCCAGCGTGGCGCGGGCGGACTCCAGGGAGCCCATCGCGACGCGGTGCTTCTCCTGCGCGTCCCGCTCCAGCGCGTCGGCCTTGGCACGCGCGTCGCGCTCCAGACCCTCGGCGCGGCTGCGGGCCTCGCCGACGATCTTGTTGGCCTCGGAGCGGGCCTCCGCGATCGCCTGGTCGGCGGTCTGCTGAGCCAGCGAGAGGACACGGGCGGCGCTGTCGCCACCGGGGCCCTGCTGCGGCATCTGCGGGCCGTGACCGCCCATGGGGCCACCCATGGGTCCGCCCATCGGGCCACCCATCTGCTGCTGCATCTGCGGCTGCATCTGGCCGGGACCCTGACCCATCGGACCCTGTCCCATGGGGCCTTGGCCCATCGGGCCCTGACCCATCGGACCCTGGCCCATCGGGCCGGGACCCTGCGGGCCGCCCTGGGCGCTGGGGCCGGCGGGAAGCTGCGGCGCACCGCTCGGCAGCTGGGGCGGGCCACCCATGGGGCCGCCCATCTGCTGCTGCGGCGGGCCCGATATCCCGGCGGGCACCGGAGCACCGGGACCGCGCATACCCTGCGGCGGTCCCTGCTGCTGTTGCGGGTCCTGCTGTTCGGGCGGCTTGCGCATGCCCTGCTGCTGGTTCTGGGCAGCGGCGCGCGTGGCCGCGGCCAGCTTGGCGCGCAGGTCCTCGTTCTCGCGGAGCAGGCGGGTCAGTTCGGCTTCGACCTCATCGAGGAAGGCATCGACCTCGTCCTCGTCATAGCCTTCTCGGAGGCGGACGGTCGTGAACTGCTTGTTCCGCACGTCCTCGGGGGTCAACGGCATCTCTTCACCTCAACGTAGTCGTCGGCATCATCGGCGTTCGGCAAGACCGTATCGTTCACAGCCGGCTCACGACGGAGATCAGGATGTAGACGATGATCATCAGTACGAAGAAGGACAGGTCGAGCGCCACGCCCCCGAGACGCAGCGGCGGAATGAACCGCCGCAGAAGCTTGAGCGGTGGATCGGTGACAGTGTAGGTGGCCTCCAGAACGACCACCATCGCCTTGCCGGGTTGCCATGAGCGGGCGAACTGGAAGACGTAGTCCATGACCAGCCGGAAGATCAGCACGATGAGGAAACACATCAGCGCGACGTAGAGCACCTGCGCGAACACGCTCATGATCCGTGCTTCCCTCTCCCCTGTTTCCGTGCTTTTCCGGTCGTGCGTCTCAGCTCTGGTTGAAGAACCCGCCCTCTGCGATGCGAGCCTTGTCCTCCGCCGTGACATCGACGTTAGCAGGCGACAACAGGAACACCTTCTGCGTCACCCGCTCGATGCTGCCGTGCAGGCCGAAGACGAGACCGGCGGCAAAGTCGACAAGTCGCTTCGCATCCGTGTCGTCCATCTCCGTGAGATTCATGATCACGGGGGTGCCCTCACGGAAGTGTTCCCCGATGGTACGGGCCTCGTTGTAGGTCCGAGGGTGAAGTGTGGTGATCCGGTACGGCTCTCGTTCGGACACGACCTTGGGCATGATCACCGGTGCGTTCTTCTCGAGACTCTGACGTTCTTGTGTGATGGACGCCACGGGGGCGATTCGCGCCGGACGCCCGGATTCCGCGGGAAGCGAAGCGGAATGCGAGACCGGGTCACGTTGCACCGGCGGTTGCACCACTCGTACCGATTCGTCCCGTTGGGACTGATGTGCCTGGTGCGACTGGCGAGGCGGCTCGTGCCGCCGGTGGTCGCGCTCGGGTTCGGGGTCGAGCTCGGGCTCGAAGTCGTCGTCGGGGTCGAATCCCCTGCCGTCGTACCCATCGTCCTCCACGAGGCCGAGGTAGACCGCCATCTTGCGCATCGCGCCGGCCATGCTCTGAGTCCTCCGCTCTGTGGTGGATCGGCTGACGACTTGCCAAGTGCCTGCGATCCACGAGGTCGTTTATGCCCGCCTATCAGCGGTAATGACCATATTTTCTGCTGTGGTCCGACTTCTTGGCGACGTTACCCGAGCCTGGGTCGGACTCCGAGTACCGCCGTACCGACGCGCACATGTGTCGCTCCGGCCGCCACGGCCTGTTCGAGGTCCGCACTCATCCCTGCCGAGACCATGTTCGCAGCCGGATGAGCGCGGCGCAGGACAGTCGACAAATCCATCAGCCGCTCGAACGCCGCCTGTTGGCGCCCCGCGTACTCTCCGGTAAGCGGCGCGACGGTCATCAGCCCGTCGAGCCGGAGCCCCGGAGCCCCCGCGACCAGCTCGCCCAACTCCTCGACTCCCCCGGCCCCCACGCCTCCCCGCTCACCCCGGCCGTCGTCCTCCGTGTCCAGCGCGACCTGGATGAGGCAGCCCACCTCGCGCTCGGCCCGCACCGCCTCCTTGGACAGAGCGGTGACGAGCCGGGAACGGTCGACGGACTGCACGAGATCCGCGTAACCGACCACGGAACGCACCTTGTTGGTCTGCAACTGACCGACAAAATGCCACGAGAGCGGCAGATCCGAGCATTCCGCGGCCTTGGGCGCCGCATCCTGGTCCTTGTTCTCGGCGACATGGCGCACACCGAGTTCCGACAGCATCCGCACATCGCTCGCGGGGTAGGTCTTGGTGACCACGATCAGGGTCACCTCTTCACGCCCCCGACCGGCGGCCGCACAGGCCGCCGCGATGCGCTCTTCCACTTTCGCCAGGTTTTCGGCGAGTTGAGCCTTACGGTCCGTCATGCCCCATCAGTCCAGCCAGACATACCCCGCGAGCCGCCCGGTGGTGCGGTCGCGACGGTACGAGAAGTGGTCACCGGATTCGAGCGTGCACACCGGCGACTGCTCCCGGTCGTGCACCCCCAGCCGTTCCAGCTGCGCGTGCACTCCGGCGCTCACGTCGACGGCGGGAGTGCCCCAACTCGTCTCGGCGTACGCCGCCGGTTCCACCGCGGCGACCTCGGCGCGCATCGCGTCCGGCACCTCGTAGCACCGGCCGCAGACGGCGGGTCCGGTACGGGCGACGATCCGGGACGGTTCGGCGCCGAGCTCCACCATCGCCTCGACGGCGGCGGGGACGACCCCGGCGATCATGCCGGGCCGGCCCACGTGAGCGGCGGCCGCGACCCCCGCGACCGGGTCGGCGAGCAGCACCGGCGTGCAGTCCGCGGTCAGCACGGCGAGGGCGAGCCCCCGGCGCGCGGTGACGACCGCGTCGACCGAGGGCACCGGTGACGCTCCCCAGGGTGCGTCGACCACGGCCACCTCCGGCCCGTGCACCTGGTTCATCCACACCACCCGCTGCGGGTCGAGCCCCAGGGACTTCGCGGCCAGTTCACGGTTGGTGCGTACGGAGTCGGGGGCGTCGCCGACCGCTCCGCCGAGGTTGAGCTCCTCGTACGGAACGGCGCTCACCCCGCCCCACCGGTCGGTGAAGGCGAAGTGGGCGCCGCCCGCTGTGTTCGTCGTGAAGCGCTGTCCTATCACTTCAGGAAGTCCGGCACGTCCAGCTCTTCGGCCGCGCTGTCCGAGTAGGACCGGGACGGCGGGACCGGCGGGGAGACCGGCAGTTCGTTCACCGGCTCCGCGGCGGGCTCGGGTGCGGACTCGCGCGGGGTGACGCTGCCGAGCGAGCCGAAGGACGGACGGCTGTCGGAGGACCGTACCGGGGTCGGTTCCTCGCGCTTCGCGGAGGACGAGCCGAGGACGGTGTCCCGCTTGGCCGGCGGCTGGCCGCCGTCGAAGCCGGCGGCGATGACGGTGACGCGCACCTCGTCGCCGAGGGCGTCGTCGATGACCGCACCGAAGATGATGTTGGCCTCGGGGTGCGCGGCCTCGCTCACCAGCTGGGCGGCTTCGTTGATCTCGAACAGACCGAGGTCGGAGCCGCCGGAGATGGAGAGCAGGACGCCGCGGGCGCCGTCGATGGAGGCTTCGAGGAGCGGCGAGGAGATCGCCATCTCCGCGGCCGCCACCGCGCGGTCGTCGCCGCGGGCCGAGCCGATGCCCATCAGGGCCGAACCCGCCTCGGACATGACCGACTTGACGTCGGCGAAGTCCAGGTTGATCAGGCCGGGCGTGGTGATGAGGTCGGTGATGCCCTGGACACCGGAGAGCAGGACCTGGTCCGCCGACTTGAACGCGTCGAGGACCGAGACCTGGCGGTCCGAGATGGACAGCAGCCGGTCGTTGGGGATGACGATGAGGGTGTCGACCTCTTCGCGGAGTTCCGCGATGCCGTCCTCGGCCTGGTTCGCGCGACGGCGGCCCTCGAAGGTGAACGGCCGGGTGACCACACCGATCGTCAGGGCGCCTAGCGTACGGGCGATGTTGGCGACGACGGGTGCGCCGCCGGTGCCGGTGCCGCCGCCTTCGCCGGCCGTCACGAAGACCATGTCGGCCCCCTTGAGGACCTCCTCGATCTCCTCGCGGTGGTCCTCGGCGGCCTTGCGGCCGACGGCCGGGTTGGCTCCGGCGCCGAGTCCGCGGGTGAGTTCGCGGCCGACGTCGAGCTTGACGTCGGCGTCGCTCATCAACAGAGCTTGCGCGTCGGTGTTGATGGCGATGAACTCGACGCCCTTGAGACCGACCTCGATCATCCGGTTGATGGCATTGACACCACCGCCGCCGACACCGATGACTTTGATGACTGCGAGGTAGTTCTGCGGTGCTGCCACGTCGAAGGCCTCTCGCCTCGAGTTACGTGTCGTCGCCTCGCACTCTCGCGATCCGACGACTGATGCCGAATGGGACGGTCCGAACGCCGACCCGAACCCTAACGCTGAAGTTTAGGGTTACCAGTGTGTCTGTTCCTTGGACTCTTCCGAACAGGACACTAAGTCGACAAGTGGCGCACGTTCAACGAACACGCCGAACCTCCCGTTTTTCTTTTCACCCTATGTGATCAGGCGTAGCACTGCCCAACCAGGGTGCTGGCCTGCGCGGATGTGCGTCAACTCCCGGATGACGCAGGGGCGGTGGGAACACTCACGTCGAAGTGCCGGGCCCCGGGAGCGGCTTTCATCAGAGCCGTGAGCGTTCGGCCCTTCAGTCCACCCTTCTCGCCGCTCCCCCACGCGACGGTACGACCGCCCCTCAACTCCAGCGAGATGGCGTCGTACGAACGCACCTTGACGACCCGGGTGTCGCGGGCGACGGCGGCCGGAATGTCGGCGGCCACCCCCACGGCCTCGCGCACCAGACGGCCGACGGGGAAGCGGCGCAGGCCCGCCGACCCGGACACGGTCAATTCCAGAGTGGGTACGCCCTTCGGGGCCTGCGAAACCGTGGCGAATCGCACGCCTTTCGCGTCCACTTCGACGAACTTTGCGCCTTTTTCGACCACCAGAACCGGAGTGCGTTCGGTCACTTTCAGCCCGATTCCATGCGGCCAGGAACGGACGACATCAACCGAGTCAATTCGGGGCAATTTCCGGCGCAGCCGTTGCTCAATGGCATCGGTGTCGACGGAAATCAGCGGAGATCCGACCGGTACGTCGGCCGCTTCCCGCACCTGCTGCGCCGTCAGGACCCGTGCCCCGGAAACGGATACGTGCTTCACGCGCAGCCACTTCGAGCCGTAGAGCAGCCAGGTGGCGCCCGCCCCGAGCAGCACCACCGCGACGAGCACAACGATGAGCGTACGTGGGCGGGGCGGCCACCCGCGACGGGGCGGCCGGGGCGGGCCGGACTCCAGCTTCTGCCGTTCGCCGCGCTCGGCGGTCGTCGGTCCGGCCACGCTCCCTGCCTCTCCTGGTGCGTCCCTAACGGTGCCGCGCGGCGATCGCCTCGTACACCATGCCGACGAGCAGGTCGTCGGCGTCCCGGCGGCCGAACTCGCTGGCGGCGCGGGACATCTCGTACAGCCGGTGCGGGTCGGCGAGCACGGGCAGGACGTTGTTCATGACCCACTGGGTCGTCAGTTCCGCGTCGTCGACGAGCAGTCCGCCGCCGGCCTTGACCACCGGCTGGGCGTTCAACCGCTGTTCGCCGTTGCCGATGGGCAGCGGGACGTAGGCGGCCGGGAGCCCGACGGCGGAGAGTTCGGCGACGGTCATCGCGCCCGCGCGGCAGAGCATCATGTCGGCCGCGGCGTACGCGAGGTCCATCCGGTCCACGTACGGTACCGGGATGTACGGGGGCATCCCCGGCATCTGCTGGACGTGCGGCAGTTCGTTCTTCGGGCCGACCGCGTGCAGGATCTGGATGCCGGCCTGCTGGAGCAGCGGGGCGACCTGCTGGACCACCTCGTTGAGACGCCGGGCGCCCTGCGAACCGCCGGAGACCAGCAGGGTCGGCAGCGCGGGGTCGAGCCCGAAGGCGGCGCGGGCCTCGGGGCGTACGGCGGCCCGGTCGAGGGTGGCGATGGTGCGGCGCAGCGGGATGCCGATGTAGCGGGCGTCGCGCAGCTTGCTGTCCGGGGTGGAGACGGCGACCTTGGCCGCGTAGCGCGAGCCGATCTTGTTGGCGAGGCCGGGCCGTGCGTTGGCCTCGTGGATGATGATCGGCACGCCGAGGCGCTTGGCCGCGAGGTAGCCGGGCAGCGCCACGTAGCCGCCGAAGCCCACGACCGCGTCCGCCTTGGTGCGCTCCAGGATCTGCTCGGCGGCCTTGATCGTGCCGCGCAGCCGCCCGGGGACGGTGATCAGCTCGGGGGTGGGCTTGCGTGGCAGCGGTACGGCGGGGATCAGCGCGAGTTCGTAGCCCCGCTCCGGTACGAGCCGGGTCTCAAGCCCCTTCTCCGTGCCCAGGGCCGTGATCCCCACGCTCGGGTCCTGCCTGCGCAGGGCGTCCGCGAGGGCGAGCGCGGGCTCGATGTGGCCGGCGGTCCCCCCACCGGCGAGTACGACATGCACCGAAATTCACCGCTCTCCGGACGAGCGCGCCGCGGCACGCCGTCGCATCGTGTTCCATCTCCGAGGCCCCGCGGCCCCCGCGGAGCCTCTCACCGCAGCACGCTTTCTACCAAAGCGGGGTTGCCGCATGGCAAGCGCGGCCCGCGCCCCGGGCTCATCGCGTGCGAAGGCGATCAGCAGCCCGACGGCGAACATGGTCGGCAGCAGGGCCGAACCCCCGTAGGAGAACAGCGGGAGCGGGACTCCGGCGATCGGCAGCAGACCGAGTACCGCGCCGATGTTGATCACGGCCTGGGCCGTGATCCACGTGGTCACGCCTCCCGCGGCGTACCTCACGAAGGGGTCCTCCGTGCGTCCGGCCACGCGGATACCCGCATAGCCTAGGGCCGCGAAGAGGGCGAGCACCGACAGCGTCCCCGCCAGGCCCAGTTCCTCCCCGGTGACGGCGAAGATGAAGTCGGTGTGCGCTTCGGGGAGTTGGCCCCATTTCTCCACACTCGCGCCGAGCCCGGAGCCGAAGATCCCGCCGGAGGCGAGGGCGTAGATGCCGTGCACGGCCTGCCAGCAGGAGTTGGCCCCGGTGCCGGGCTCGGTGGCGCCGATGCAGGCGAACCGGGCCATGCGGTTGGGGCTGGTCTTGATGAGGATCACACCGAGGGTGGCGGCGACGGAGAGCACGCCGACGAACAGCCGGGTGGGGGCGCCCGCCAGCCACAGCAGGCCGAACAGGATCGCGGTCAGGATGATCGCGGTGCCCATGTCGCCGCCGAGCATGATGAGCCCGAGCAGCATGAAGGTCACCGGAACGATCGGCACCAGCATGTGCTTCCACTGCGCCAGCAGGTTCTTGTCCTGTTTGCGGGCGAGCAGATCGGCGCCCCACAGCACCAGCGCGAGCTTGCCGAACTCGCTGGGCTGGAGCTGGAAGGGGCCGCCGACGGAGATCCAGTTCTGGTTGCCGTTGACCGCCCGCCCTATCCCCGGCACCTGCACCAGGACCATCAGGAAGACGGATCCGGCGAGCATCGGATAGGCCAGCGCCCGGTGCAGCCGTACGGGCATCCGGGAGGCCGCCAGCAGCAGCGCGCCGCCGATCGCGGCCGCCAGGAACTGTTTGCGGAAGAAATACGACCCCGGCAGCGACATCTGCAGCGCGGTGATCTGCGACGCGGAGTAGACCATCACCAGGCCCAGCACGGTGATCAGCAGGCTGCTGCCGAGGACCAGGTAGTAGGCCGTCAGCGGCCGGTCCCAGGCCTTCTGGGCACGGGTGTAGAGCCGCAGCAGCGGGTTGCCGCGCCGGGAGCGGGCGGCCGGAGGACGGCCGGGGGCGCGCTGGACGGGGGGACGCCCCGTACGGCTACCGGGCATCGACGGCTCCCGTCGTACCGCGGGCGGAAAGCCGCCGCACAAGCACCGACCACGATGGCGTCACGCGTCGCTCCCAAGGGTCCCGGGCGCCCGGCCGGCCGGATCCGCCGTCAGGCGCTCGCGGCGCCGAGTTCGCGAACCGCCTCCGCGAAAGCGTCACCGCGCTTGTTGTAGTTGGTGAACATGTCCATGGACGCACAGGCCGGCGCCAGCAGAACGGTGTCCCCCGGCTCGGAGAGCCGTGCGGCCTCCTGAACGGCCGCGAGCATCGCCCCAGTGTCGGTCCGGTCGAGGTCGACGACCGGTACTTCGGGCGCGTGTCGCGCGAGTGCTTCGCGGATCAGCGCACGGTCGGCGCCGATCAGTACGGCCCCTCGAAGTCGCTTTGCCGACTTGGCGACCAGCTCGTCGAAGGTCGCGCCCTTGGCGAGCCCGCCCGCGATCCACACGATCGACTCGTACGCCGCCAACGAGGCTTCCGCCGCATGGGTGTTGGTGGCCTTGGAGTCGTCGATGTACGCCACACCGTCCACGTCCGCGACGTGCGCGATGCGGTGCGCGTCCGGCCGGAAGGCCCGCAGCCCGTCCCGTACGGCCTGGGGAGGCACCCCGAAGGCGCGTGCGAGGGCCGCCGCCGCAAGGGCGTTGGCGATGTTGTGCGGGGCGGGCGGGTTGACGTCGGAGACGTCGGCGAGCTCCTGGGCGTTCTTCCGCCGGTTCTCGACGAAGGCGCGGTCGACGAGGATGCCGTCCACGACACCGAGTTGGGAGGGTGCCGGCGCCGCGAGGGTGAAGCCGATCGCCCGGCAGCCCTCCTCGACGTCCGCCCCGCGCACCAGCTCCTCGGTGGCCTTGTCGGCCACGTTGTAGACGCAGGCGACCTGATTGCCCTCGTAGATGCGGCCCTTGTCGGCGGCGTACGCCTCCATGGAGCCGTGCCAGTCGAGGTGGTCGGGGGCGAGGTTGAGGACGGCCGCGGAGTGGGCGCGCAGGGACGGCGCCCAGTGCAGCTGGTAGCTGGACAGCTCCACCGCGAGGACGTCGTACGTCTCCTCGCCGAGCACCGCGTCGAGCAGCGAGACGCCGATGTTGCCGACGGCCGCCGTGCGCAGCCCGGCCGCCCTCAGGATCGAGGCGAGCATCTGCACGGTGGTCGTCTTGCCGTTGGTGCCGGTGACGGCGAGCCAGGGGGCCGGCTTTCTGCCGCCCTGGCCGCGCAGCCGCCAGGCCAGCTCCACGTCGCCCCAGACGGGGACGTCCGCCGCGGCGGCCGCGGCGAAAAGCGGCTTGTCCGGCTGCCAGCCGGGCGCGGTCACGATGAGCTCGGTGCCTTCCGGCAGGGTCGCTCCGTCACCGAGGCGCACGGTGACGCCGAGCGCCTCCAGTTCGGCGGCCTGCGTCCGGGAGCGCTCGTCGTCGCCGTCGTTGACGACCGTGACGAGCGCGCCGAGGCCGTGCAGGACCCTGGCCGCCGGGATGCCGGAGACGCCGAGTCCTGCGACGGTGACGTGCTTGCCCTGCCAGTTGGTCACTTGTCGGCTGCCCATCCTGCGTAGAAGAGACCGAGTCCGACGATCACGCACATGCCCTGGATGATCCAGAAGCGGACCACGACAAGGACTTCGGACCACCCCTTCAGTTCGAAGTGGTGCTGAAGTGGGGCCATTCGGAAGACGCGCTTCCCGGTCAGCTTGAAGGAGCCGACCTGGATGACCACCGACATGGTGATGAGGACGAAGAGGCCGCCGAGCAGGGCGACCAGAATCTCCGTGCGCGAGCAGATCGCGAGACCGGCGAGCGCGCCGCCCAGAGCCAGCGAACCGGTGTCACCCATGAAGATCTTGGCCGGCGAGGTGTTCCACCACAGGAAGCCGAAGCAGGCGCCCATCAGCGCGGAGGCGACGACCGCCAGGTCGAGTGGATCCCGTACCTCGTAACAGGCGGAGGGGTTGGTCAGGGTCTGCGCGTTGGCGCAGGACTCCTGGAACTGCCAGACGCCGATGAACGTGTAGGCGCCGAAGACCATCGTGGCGGCACCGGTGGCGAGGCCGTCCAGACCGTCCGTCAGGTTCACGCCGTTCGACATCGCGAGGATCATGAACAGCGCCCAGATCACGAACAGCACCGGGCCGATGCTCCAGCCGAAGTCCTGCACGAAGGAGAGCTTGGTGGAGGCCGGGGTGTTGTTGCGGGCGTCCGCGAACTGCAGCGAGAGCACCGCGAAACCGATGCCGACGATCAGCTGGCCGGCCATCTTCGCCTTGGCCCGCAGACCGAGCGAGCGCCGCTTGACGATCTTGATGTAGTCGTCGAGGAAGCCGACCAGGCCCATGCCCGCCATCAGGCCGAGCACCAGCAGACCCGAGAAGGTCGGCGCGTAACCCGTGATCACCTTGGACGCGAAGTACGCGATGATCGTCGCGAGGATGAAGGCGATACCACCCATGGTCGGCGTGCCGCGCTTGGCGTGGTGCTCGCGCGGGCCGTCGTCGCGGATGTACTGGCCGTAGCCCTTGCGGGCCAGGAACTTGATCAGCAGCGGTGTGCCGATCAGGGTCAGGAAGAGGCCAATGACTCCTGCGAACAGGATCTGCTTCATCATCGGGCGGCAACCTCACCCTCGGCACCGGTTTCGAGCAGCGCCTGTGCGACGCTCTCGAGCCCGACCGACCGGGACGCCTTCACGAGAACGACGTCCCCTGGGCGCAGCTCGCTGCGCAACAGGTCGACAGCCGCCTGTGCGTCGGACACGTGCACCGACTCCTCACCCCACGAACCCTCGTTATATGCGCCCAGTTGCAGCCAGGACGCTTCCCTGCCCCCGACCGCGACGAGCTTGCTGACGTTGAGTCGGACGGCGAGCCGTCCGACCGCGTCGTGCTCGGCGAGCGCCTCGTCCCCGAGCTCGGCCATCTTGCCGAGCACCGCCCAGGTCCGCCGCCCCTTGCCCATCGCCGCGAGCGCGCGCAGGGCGGCTCGCATGGACTCGGGGTTCGCGTTGTAGGCGTCGTTGACGACTGTCACGCCGTCCGGGCGCTCGGTGACCTCCATGCGCCAGCGGGAGAGGGATCCCGCCTCGGAGAGCGCGACGGCGATCTCGTCAGCGGACATGCCCAGCTCATGGGCGACGGCGGCCGCGGCGAGCGCGTTCGACACGTGGTGCTCACCGTACAGGCGCATGGTCACGTCACTGCACCCGGAGGGTGTGTGAAGCCTGAAGGAAGGCTGTCCGCTGTCCGTGAGTCCGACGTTCTCGGCGCGTACGTCCGCTTCGTCGCTCTCGCCGAAAAGGATCACCTTCGCCTTCGTACGGGATGCCATGGCGCGTACGAGGGAATCGTCGGCATTGAGGATCGCGACGCCGCCCTCGTCCGACGGGGGCAGCGCCTCGACGAGTTCACCCTTCGCTTGCGCGATCTGCTCGCGGCCGCCGAACTCCCCGATGTGCGCGGTGCCGACGTTGAGGACGAGGCCGATCCTCGGGGGCGTCAGATCCGCGAGGTAGCGGATGTGGCCGACTCCGCGGGCGCCCATCTCCAGCACGAGGAACTTCGTCTCCTCGGTGGCGCTGAGCGCGGTGAGCGGCAGTCCGATCTCGTTGTTGAGCGAGCCGGGCGTGAAAACAGTGGGCGCCTTGCGGCGCAGCACCTGGGCGATCAGGTCCTTGGTGCTGGTCTTGCCCGCGGAGCCGGTCAGGGCCACGAGGGTCGCGCCGAGCCGCTCGACGACATGGCGCGCGAGGGCGCCGAGTGCCGTCTGCACGTCGTCCACGACGATCGCGGGCACGCCGACGGGGCGCGACGCCAGCACGGCGACCGCCCCCGCGTCGACGACTGCTTGTGCGAAGTCGTGGCCGTCCACGCGCTCGCCGGCGAAGGCGACGAAGAGGCTGCCGGACTCCACCTCACGGGAGTCCCTGACGACGGGTCCGGTGACCTGCAGCGCCGGATCCGGTATGTCGTACGTCTGCCCGCCGACGACTGAGGCGATCTCGGCGAGAGAGAGGGCGATCACAAGTTCATCCCTGGGTCTTCTGGATAGCTTCGCGAAGCACCTGGCGGTCGTCGAAGGGACGCACCACCCCGGCGATGTCCTGCCCCTGCTCGTGGCCCTTGCCGGCGACCAGCACGGTGTCACCGGGCTGTGCGCGGGCGACGGCGGCCGCGATGGCGGCGGCCCGGTCCTCGAAGACCTGGACCTCGCCGCGCTCGTGCGCCGGCACCTCGGCGGCGCCCGCGAGCATCGTGGCGAGGATCGCGAGGGGGTCCTCGGAGCGGGGGTTGTCCGATGTCAGTACGGCGGTGTCGGCGAGGCGCGCCACGGCGGCGCCCATCGGCTTCCGCTTGGTGGTGTCGCGGTCGCCGCCGCAGCCCAGCACGACGTGCAGCCGGCCCTCGGTGACCTTGCGCAGGGCGCGCAGGACCGATTCGACGGCGTCCGTCTTGTGGGCGTAGTCGACCACCGCGAGGTAGGGCTGTCCGGCGTCCACGCGCTCCAGGCGGCCCGGCACGCCCGGCACGGCGGCGATGCCGTCGGCGGCGGCCTGCGGGTCGAGCCCGGCCTCCGCGAGGGCCACGAGCGCGGCGAGCGTGTTGGCGACGTTGAAGGGGCCCGCGAGCGGCGAGCGGGCCGTGATCCGCTGCCCCTTGGGGCCGATCGCGGTGAACGTCGAGTCCATGGGGCCGACTTCGACGTCCTCGGCGCGCCAGTCGGCGTCCGGATGGCCCTCGGCGGAGAAGGTGACGACGGGGACGCCGGCCTCCTTGCTGAGCCTGCGCCCGTACTCGTCGTCGACGTTGACGACGCCGAGTCTGCTGCGCTGCGGTGTGAACAGCTGAGCCTTGGCCCGGAAGTAGTCCTCCATGTCGGAGTGGAACTCCATGTGCTCCGGGCTGAGGTTGCTGAAGACGGCGATGTCGAAGACGCAGCCGTCGACGCGGCCGAGGACCAGCGCATGGCTGGAGACCTCCATGGCGACCGCCTCCACCCCGCGCTCGCGCATGACCGCGAACAGGGCCTGGAGGTCGGTGGCTTCGGGGGTGGTGCGCTCGGACTTGATGCGCTCGTCGCCGATGCGCGTCTCCACCGTGCCGATGAGACCGGTGGAGCGGGCCGTCTTGAGACCGCCTTCGACGAGGTACGCCGTCGTGGTCTTGCCGGATGTGCCGGTGATGCCGATCTGGAGGAGGTCACGCCCTGGGTGGCCGTAGATGGTGGCCGCCAGTTCGCCCATCCGCCCGCGCGGGTCGTCGACCACGAGGACGGGCAGACCGGTGGCGGCGGCGCGCTCGGCGCCGGTCGGGTCGGTCAGCACGGCGACGGCGCCGAGGCCGGCGGCCTGCGTCACGAAGTCGGCCCCGTGCAGACGGGCGCCGGGCAGGGCGGCGTACACGTCGCCGGGGCGTACGGCGCGGGAGTCGTGGGTGATGCCCGTGACTCCGGCGGCGCTCCCCGGTTCGGCGACCTCCAGCTGATCGGCGAGTTCCGCGAGGGGTGTGGCGGAGACGTGAACCGGTCGAGGCGACCCCGGATATGTCACAGGAACGCCCTTCTGGGTGGTTTGGGACTGATCAGGGTGTGGCACGGCGGTGAGCGTACCGGGCGCACCCCCGCCGGAGCGAAGCGAGGGGCTGGGCGAGCCATGGTTCCCGGAGTCGGGAGTGATCGTTGTCACGGGCTGGTTCCTGGTCGGTGTTCCGGGTGGTAAGGGCATTTCCGGGCGGTGCCGATCGGGCCGTGGGGCGGCGGTTGGATCAGGGCGTGAAGTCGACGGGCAGTCTGGCGGGCTGCGCGCCGGTGGGCGGCACCTGGAGGGTCTTCAGGGCGAACTCCATGACCTGCTTGTAGATCGGGCCGCAGATCTGGCCGCCGAAGTAGTTGCCCTTGGTGGCGTTCTGGATCGCGCAGTAGACGGTGATCCGCGGCTTGTCCGCGGGCGCGAATCCGGCGAACGACGAGGTGTAGCCGTGGTACTTGCCGGTGGCCGGATCCACGCGGTTGGCCGTACCCGTCTTGCCCGCGACCCGGTAGCCGGGGATGCGCGCCTTGGCGCCGGTGCCCTCCTCGTCGTCCACCACGGACTCCAGCATCTGGGCGAGGTTCTTCGCCGTCTTCTCGCTCACGACCCTTGTCTTCTTGGGCTTCGCGGCCGGGGTGAAGCGTCCGTCGGGCCCCTTCGTGCCGCGCACGAGGGTGGGCTCGATCCGTACGCCGCCGTTGGCGATGGTCGAGTAGACGGACGCCGCCTGCATCGCGTTGATCGACACGCCCTGGCCGAAAGGAATCGTGTACTGCTGCGAGGTGGACCACTTGCCGGGGGGCGCGAGGATGCCCGAGGTCTCGCCCGGGAAGCCGAGCCCGGTGGCGCTGCCGATGCCGAACTTGCGCAGGTAGGAGTAGAGGACCTGGTTCGCCTGCCGCTGCGTCTTGCCGAGCTGGCCGGCCGCCAGGATGGTGCCGATGTTGCTGGACTTGGCGAGGACGCCGTTGAGCGTCAGGTTCCAGGTCTTGTGGTCGATGTCGTCCTGGAAGAGGCGGTCGCCGCGGTGCAGCCGGTTGGGCACGACCACGTGCGTGGCGGGCGTGGCGACGTTCTCCTCCAGTACGGCGGCCATCGACATGACCTTGGCGGTGGAGCCGGGCTCGAAGGCGTCCTGGAGGGCGGCGTTGCCCATGGCGGCCGAGTTGGCCTGGGAGAGGTCGTTCGGGTCGAAGCCGGGCGAGTTGGCCATGGCGAGGATCTGGCCTGTCCGGGTGTCCTGCACTATCACGTACCCGCGGTCCGCCTTGGACTTCTTCACCTGGTCGGTGATGGCGTTCTGTGCGGCCCACTGGATGTCGCGGTCGATGGTCAGCTCGACGTCGGAGCCGGCCACGGCGGGTGTCTCGGTGGAGCCCGCGGTCGGCACCTGGCGGCCGCCGGACTGGGCGTAGCGGATCTTGCCGTCCTTGCCGGAGAGCACCTTCTCCAGCTGCTGCTCGACCCCGCCGCCGCCCTTGCCGTCGGCGTTGACCCAGCCCAGTATCCCGGCGGCGAGGTCGCTGTTGGGGTACACGCGCTTGGTGGTGGGCTCGGAGAAGACGCCCGCGAGGACGTTGACGGTGGTCTTGTCCGTGCCCGCCTTCGCGGTGAGCGCGCTCTTCAGGTCCTTGATCTGGTTCCAGACCTGCGGGGTCAGGCGCCGGGCGAGCCGGACGTACTGCGTGTGCTTCGTCCGGAGCTTCCTGGCGACCGTGTCCGCGTCCTGGCCGAGGATCGGGGCGAGCAGCGCCGCGGCCTGCTCGGGGGCGTCCGACGTCTTGGTGGCCTTGGCCGTGAACATCGTGGGGTCGGCCGTGATGTCGTACGCGTCCACGCTGGTCGCGAGTTCGACGCCGTCGCGGTCCGTGATGCCGCCGCGCTCGGCGGCCAGGGTGCGGCCGACGTACCGGTTCTGCTGGGCCTTGGCGGCATAGGTGCTCGCGTCCACGGCCTGCACCTGGAGCAGCCGTACGACGAAGGCGACCATCACCAGGGCGAGCGCGAGGCCGACCATGCGCAGCCGCGGCCGGGGGCTGCCCAGCCGCAGGACGGTCGGGCCGGCCTGGCGGGGCGGGGCGGGGCGGCGTACGGGTCGGGCGGGGCGGGCACCGGGGCCCGGGCGCCGCTGGCTCCCGGGACGTACGGGCCTGGCGGGGCCGGGCACACGGCGGCGCGGCGGTTCCCTGTCGGACACTTCCGTCACCTGCCGGGGGTCGGGGAGGGCTGCGTGGGCGGGGCGGTGGTGGCCTGCGGGACGAAGCCGCTGTCCACCGGGCTCGACGTCGTCGGTGTCGCGGTCGGCGTAGGCGTCGGGGTCGGGGTCGGGGTCGGGGTGGGCGTCGCGGTCGGTGCGGTGGCGATGGCCTCGGGCGGGCGCACGAGCGGGATACGGACCGAGGTCTGCCGGGCGGCCGCTCCGGGCACGCCCTTGACGGTGCCGTCCGGGTCGAGGAAGGCCGGGTCGCCGCCCGGGATCATGCCCAGCTCGCGGGCGCGGCGCTGGAGGGCGTCGGGCGCGGAGTAGGCGTCCACGTCCCGCTGGAGCTGCTGCTCCTCGTCGGTGAGGCTCTTGGTGTTCTTCTGGAGGTCGTCCAGGCGGAACGCGCCTTCGCTCAGTGCGGAGTTCAGCACCAGGAGACCGATGAGCCCGCCGCCGAGCAGCAGCACGACGAGCAGGACGAAGGGGGTGCGGGCGGCCTGACCCGCGCCCGCGGGAAGCAGGCGGGCGAGACGGGCGGCCCTGCCCCTCAGTTCGGGTCTGCTACTCACACGCCCTCCCCGCGAGTCCGGGCTTCCGACCGAGTTTGGATTTCCGACGCACTCGCGCTCCCCTTCGTGTGCCTCACCCGGCCCCCTTCTCGTGCGTCACTCGGCGTCCTCGCGGATGCGCTGCGCCGCCCGCAGCCGCGCGGGAGCCGCCCGGCGGTTCTCGGCGACCTCTTCCTCTGTGGGAAGTTCGGCACCGCGCGTCAGCAGCTTGAGCCGGGGCTGGTAGCGCTCGGGCACGACCGGCAGACCGGGCGGCGCGGTGTTGGCGGCGCCTGCCGCGAACACCTGCTTGACCAGCCGGTCCTCCAGGGAGTGGTACGACAGCACGGCGATCCGGCCGCCGACGGCGAGCGCCTTCACGGCCGCGGGGACCGCCGCCTCCAGGACGCTCAGTTCGCCGTTGACCTCGATGCGCAGCGCCTGGAAGGTGCGCTTGGCGGGGTTGCCGCCGGTGCGCTTGGCGGCCTGCGGCAAGGAGTCGCGGATCAGTTCGACGAGCCGCGCGCTGTTGCTGAAGGGCTCCTTCTCGCGCTCGCGCACGACGGCGGAGACGATCCGCTTGGCCTGCTTCTCCTCGCCGTACGCCCGCAGGATCCGCACCAGTTCGCCCGGCGGGTAGGTGTTGAGCACCTCGGCCGCGCTGATGCCGGTCGTCTGGTCCATGCGCATGTCGAGCGGGGCGTCCTGCGCGTAGGCGAACCCGCGGTCGGCCTCGTCGAGTTGCATGGAGGAGACGCCGAGGTCGAACAGGATGCCCTCGACGCGCGGGATGCCCAGGCGGTCGAGTACGTCGGGGAGTTCGTCGTAGACCGCGTGGACGAGCGTGGCGCGGTCGCCGTAGGGGGCGAGCCGCTCGCCGGAGAGGCGCAGCGCCTCCTTGTCCCGGTCGAGGGCGACGAGGCGGGCCTCGGGGAACCGGGCGAGCAGCGCCTCACTGTGGCCGCCGAGGCCGAGGGTGCAGTCGACGACCACGGCTCCCGGGCGCTCCAGCGCGGGCGCCAGCATGTCCAGGCACCGCTGGAGCATCACCGGAACATGTCGACTCTGGCTCAAGGGGCCCTCTCAGGTCCGGCACGGCCCACGTACCGCCGGGTCCCCGCCCGCTCGTGAAGGGGAGGCCCGCCGGCGCCGGGTGAGTGGCGTCAGCCGACCGGAGCGGGAGGAGGCCGAGCCGTACGTACGCGCCGCGCACGCGGGGAGACGCCGGAAAATCGCCGGGCCTCCGGGGAACAACAGTCCAGCAGGGAGGGCCTCGCCTCCCGCTTCGCGTCACTTTAGTCCACGGTGTCTCGCGGTCAATCAACCGGCATGCGCGTCGCGGGCGGTCCTCGGTGAAACACCGACGAAGCCGCGAACAGGGCGAAACAACCCGTACGGGCGCACCCGCGACACCCTTGTGGGTTACCTCACAACAAGGCTTGATGATGTTCTTTGTCCGCTCTCACACCAGGACTACTCCATCCGTGACCAGTACCGTTATCGGTATGACGACTTCTGCATCCGTTCCCACAGAGCCCGCAGACGCCATACCGACCGACGGCACCGTGACGGACCGCCTCGTCGATGCGAACGAGCGGTACGCCGCCGCGTTCACCGACCCGGGGATGGACGCCCGTCCCGTCCTGCACGTCGCGGTGGTCGCGTGCATGGACGCGAGGCTCGACCTGCACGCCGCTCTCGGCCTCGAACTGGGCGACTGTCACACGATCCGCAACGCGGGCGGGGTGGTCACCGACGATGTGATCCGCTCCCTGACCATCAGCCAGCGCGCGCTCGGCACCCGCAGCGTCGTCCTGATCCACCACACCGGCTGTGGCATGCAGGCCATCACCGAGGACTTCCGGCACGACCTGGAGATGGAGGTCGGACAGCGCCCCGCCTGGGCGGTGGAGGCCTTCCGGGACGTCGAGCAGGACGTACGGCAGTCCATGCAGCGGGTGCGCACCTCGCCGTTCCTGCTGCACAAGGACGACGTCCGCGGCTTCGTCTTCGACGTGCACTCGGGCCTGCTGCGCGAGATAGACCCGGCCTGACAGCCCTGGCAGGGGCCCCCTCACCACCCCTCCGAGCCCTCATGGGACCCTCACCTCACGAAAACCCCCCGGACATCCGGCGCCCAAAAGGTCGCAAGACCTGACATATCGCAGCCAGTTATCCACAGGCGAGTGACACGAACCGGTAACGGCAACAAGAATGCGGGTGTGGCGTCACGCGGAACTTTTCGCGCGTGGTGTCCGTGTTTCGGGGTGGGCCGGTCCGCATGGGGCGTCGGCCCGGGAAAGGGCCGAGGAGGGCCGGGTGACGACCTATGACGATCGAGCGAGCCTTACAGATCTGACCGCCACTGTGGAGCGTGTCCGCAGTTCGGTGGAAGGAGTGATCGAAGGCAAGCCCGAGGTCGTACGGCTTTCGCTGACCGTACTGCTCGCCGAGGGCCATCTTCTGATCGAGGATGTCCCGGGCGTCGGCAAGACCATGCTGGCCAAGGCGCTGGCGCGGTCCATCGACTGCTCGGTGCGGCGCATTCAGTTCACGCCCGACCTGCTGCCCTCGGACATCACGGGTGTGTCCATCTGGGACCAGCAGCGCCGGGACTTCGAGTTCAAGCCGGGGGCGATCTTCGCGCAGATCGTGATCGGCGACGAGATCAACCGCGCCTCACCGAAGACGCAGTCGGCGCTCCTTGAGTCCATGGAGGAGCGCCAGGTCACCATCGACGGGCAGACCTACGAACTGCCGAGCCCCTTCATGGTGGTGGCCACGCAGAACCCGGTCGAGATGGAGGGCACCTACCCGCTGCCCGAGGCGCAGCGCGACCGCTTCATGGCCCGCGTCTCCATCGGCTATCCCAGCGCGGAGGCCGAGCTGCAGATGCTCGACATCCACGGCGGGGCGTCCCCGCTGGACGACCTCCAGCCGGTGGCCCACGCGCACGAGATCCTGAAACTCATCGACGCGGTCCGCACGGTCCACGTCGCGGACACGGTACGGCGGTACGCGGTCGACCTGGTCGCCGCCACCCGCAGCCACCCGGATCTCAGACTCGGCGCCTCGCCGCGCGCCACTCTCCATCTGCTGCGCGCGGCGAAGGCCTCGGCCGCCCTCAGCGGCCGGGACTACGCACTGCCGGACGACGTGCAGGCGCTCGCCGTGGCGGTGCTGGCCCACCGCCTGCTGCCCACGGCCCAGGCCCAGTTGAACCGTCGTACGGCGGAGCAGGTCGTCCAGGAGATCCTGCAGCGCACCGCCGTGCCGGCCGCACCCCAGCAGCAGTCCGGCTTCCCGGTGGGCTCTCCCACCTACGGCCAGCAGCCGCCACGGAGGCTGTGATGACGCAAGCGGGGACCGGGCACACCGCCGAGGAGGACAAGGGCGGGCTGCGCACGGCCCTCGCCGGTCTCACCACCCGCGGGCGCTCCTTCCTGGCAGCCGGAGTGGCGGCGGCCGTCTGCGCGTACGTCCTGGGGCAGAGCGATCTGCTCCGGGTCGGCCTGTTGCTGGCCGTCCTGCCGCTGGTCTGCGCGACCGTGCTCTACCGCACGCGCTACCGGGTGGCGGGCAGCCGCCGCCTCTCCCCCGGCCGCGTGCCCGCCGGCAGCGAGGCGCGTGTCCATCTGCGGATGGACAACGTCTCCCGGCTGCACACCGGACTGCTGATGCTCCAGGACCGGGTGCCGTACGTGCTCGGTCCGCGCCCCCGGTTCGTACTGGACCGGGTGGAGGCGGGCGGCCGCCGCGAGGTGTCCTACCGCGTGCGCTCGGACCTGCGCGGCCGCTACCCGCTGGGCCCGCTGCAACTGCGCCTGACCGACCCCTTCGGGATGTGCGAACTGACCCGCTCCTTCTCGACGTACGACACCCTGACCGTCATTCCGCGCGTGGAGGCGCTGCCGCCGGTCCGGCTGACCGGCGAGGCCAAGGGGTACGGCGACGGGCGGCAGCGCTCGCTGGCACTGGCCGGCGAGGACGACGTGATCCCGCGCGGGTACCGGCACGGCGACGATCTGCGCCGCGTGCACTGGCGGTTGACCGCGCGCTACGGCGAGCTGATGGTCCGCCGCGAGGAGCAGCCGCAGCGGTCCCGCTGCACGGTGCTGCTGGACACGCGCGGCCTCGCCTACCAGGGCGCGGGCCCGGACTCCGCTTTCGAGTGGGCGGTGTCGGGCACGGCGTCCACGCTGGTGCACATGCTGGAACGGGGCTTCTCCGTACGGCTGCTGACGGACACCGGCAGTTCGGTGCCCGGCGAGGGCGCCGACGGGTTCACGGGCGCGAGCCAGGAGTCGGCGGACGCGGCCGGACTGATGATGGACACCCTGGCGGTCATCGACCACTCCGACGGCACCGGGCTCTCCCGGGCCTACGACGTGCTGCGCAGCGGCAACGAAGGGCTGTTGATCGCCTTCCTCGGCGATCTGGACGAGGAGCAGGCGACGGTGCTCGCCAAGATGCGCCAGCGCAGCGGCGGAGCCGTCGCCTTCCTGCTGAACAGTGACGCCTGGGTGCGGGAACCGAGCGAGGTTCCCGACCCGTTGGACAGGAGCGAGGATCGACTGCGCATGCTGCGCGAGGCGGGCTGGACCGCTCTGAAGGTGCCACGCGGGAGCGGGCTCGCCGACCTGTGGCAGCAGGCCGACCGGCAGCGCTCGGGCGTCGCCTCGACGGGGAGCACGGCGAGGGGTGGTGGCTCATGAGCGGGCGTGCGCGACTGGCGCTGTGCGCCGCGGCCGCCACACTGATGGCCGCCTGCGCCCTGCTGCCGCTGGTGGACCCGGCGACCTGGATCCTCCAGGCGGCGTTTCTGCTCGCCGTGCAGACCGGTGTGGGTGCGCTGACCCGGCGGGTTCCGCTGGCCCGGCCGCTGACCGTGGCGGTGCAGGCGCTGGTGACACTGATGCTGCTGACGCTGGTCTTCGCCCGTCAGCAGGCCATCGCCGGGATCGTACCCGGGCCCGAGGCGTTCCACCGCCTCGGCATGCTGCTCCAGGCGGGCACCGACGACGTCGGACGGTTCGCCATTCCGGCGCCGCTGTCCGAGGGCATCCGGCTGATGATGGTCGGCGGCGTGCTGGTCATCGGGCTCGCGGTGGACGCCCTCGCGGTGACGTTCCGCAGCGCCGCCCCGGCCGGGCTGCCGCTGCTCGCGCTGTACTCGGTCGCCGCGGGACTGTCCGGTGGCGGCGCCGCATGGCTGTGGTTCCTGCTCGCGGCCGCCGGCTATCTGATGCTGCTCCTCGCCGAGGGCCGCGACCGGCTCTCGCAGTGGGGCCGCGTGTTCGGCGGTGCGGCACGCACCGCGGGCCCGGAGTCCTCCACCGGGGCCCTCGCGCCCGTCCGCACCGGGCGGCGCATCGGCGCGGTCGCGCTGGGCATCGCCCTGGTGGTGCCGCTCGGCCTGCCGGCGCTCGACGGCGGCCTGCTGGACGGCGCCGGGAGGGGCGTCGGCTCCGGCACGGGCGGTGGCGGCACGATCTCCGCGGTGAACCCGCTGGTCTCGCTCCGCGACAGCCTGAACGTGAACGAGGACCGCCAGGTCATGTCGTACCGCACCAACACGGACGACACCCAGGACCTGTATCTGCGGATCGTCTCCCTGGACGACTTCGACGGGACGGCCTGGAAGCCCGCCCAGCGGCACATCATCGATGTGCCGGACACGTTCCCGACGCCGACCGGCCTCGGCGGCGACGTCCGGCGGACCGAGATCCGGACCAGGATCGCGGCGGCGGACTGGTACGCGCAGGACTGGCTGCCGATGCCGTACCCGGCGAGCAAGGTGAACATCAAGGGCAACTGGCGCTACGAGCCGGTGGGCCGCACCCTCGTGGGAGACCACGGGCAGAACACCCGGGGCGCGCAGTACGAGGTCACGAGCCTGATCGTGCAACCGACCGCGGAGCAGCTCGCGAACGCTCCGGAGCCGTCGGACGACATGAAGCGCGACTACACGAATGTGCCGTCGTCGTTGCCGCCGGTGGTGGGCAGGACCGCCCGCCAGGTCACCGAGGGCGCGCAGAACCACTACGAGCAGGCCGTCAAGCTCCAGGACTACTTCGCCGTGACCGGCGGCTTCACCTACGACACCCAGGTGCAGGCCGGCAGCGGTTCCGCGGCGATCGCGAAGTTCCTGAAGGACAAGGAGGGCTTCTGCGTCCACTTCTCCTTCGCGATGGCCGCGATGGCGCGGACGCTGGGGATACCCGCCCGGGTCGCGGTGGGCTTCACGCCGGGTTCCCCGCAGGGCGACGGCTCGATGTCGGTCGGTCTGCGCGACGCGCACGCCTGGCCGGAGCTGTACTTCGAGGGCATCGGCTGGACCCGTTTCGAGCCGACCCCCAACCGCGGCTCGGTGCCGTCCTACACCCAGCCGGACTCCTCCGGGAGCGACCTGCCCGACGTGCCGAAGCCGTCGACGTCTGCCTCCACGGCGCCGTCCGCCGCGCCGTCCGCCAGTGAGAGCTGCTCGGCCGAGCAGAAGAAGCTGGAGGCGTGCAGCGGGGTGCTGCCGCAGAACAAGGCGGGGTCGGGCGACGACGGTCCGCCCTGGTACAAGATCCTTTGGTGGACGCTGGCGGGTGCGGCCGTGCTCGCACTGCCGTTGGTGCCGATGCTGTGGCGGCTGCGCAGTCGGTCGCTGCGGCTGGCCTCCTCCCAGCACGCGCCCGCCGCTGAGCGGCTCTCGCGCACGGGACGCACAGCCCGCGGTGCGGCAGAGGGCTTCACGGACGACATCGAGGTGTCCTCCCCGGCCGGGGAGGACACCTCGCTCCGCGCCTCCGAGGTGGCCGCGACGCACACGTTGGCCGTCTGGCGCGAGCTCACCGACACGGCGTGGGACTACGGCATCGTGCCGGACGACGCGCTGACCCCGCGCAAGGCGGCCGCACGGATCGTGCGGATCGGGCAGCTCGAACCGGGACCGGCCGAGTCGGTCCATCGGGTGGCCGGGGCCGTGGAGCGCGTGCTCTACGCGCCGCAGCCGCGACCCGAGGCCGGACTGGCCGACGATGTACGCCGACTGAGGGTGGCCCTGCGGTCCTCGTCGAGCCGGACCACCCGGCTGCGTGCGCTCGTCGCCCCCCGCTCGGCCATCCGTGTGGTGTGGGACCTCTCCGAACGCTGGACGGCCTTCAAGGCACGCTGGGCAACCCGCACAGCAAGCCTGCTGCGCCGCCCGTCGTCACCCGGGGAGCAGAACGGCTGAGCGGCGGCTGAGCGAGTGAGCGGCTGACAGCGACGCCCGGTCCGGGAGGTACGACCTCCCTGGCCCGGGCGTTGTGCTGCGCACGCCATCCGGGCCGGGGCCCGGGCCGTGCAGGGCAAGGCGGGACGCGGCCGGGCGCGGCACACGGCGGCGGCCCGCATCCGGC